>JAUZPS010000141.1 GCA_030705945.1 Bacillota bacterium | reverse complement strand
GCTCAAATAAATTTGCTTTATACCGGAAAATGCATTTACATATAAACCAGGTAGAACTATAAAGAATACAATTTGAACCAATAATCTTATAATCTGTAAAATAGAAAATTTCTTAAATTTAACCATCGAGAATTCCTCATTTCTAAAAGATTCTTTAAATAATCAGTCGCTACAATATTCTGAGCTTTT
Organism: Bacillota bacterium; assembly: GCA_030705945.1. Classification (GTDB taxonomy): domain Bacteria; phylum Bacillota; class Clostridia; order Acetivibrionales; family DSM-2933; genus Pseudobacteroides. Next base: position 9,550 of record JAUZPS010000141.1, on the reverse strand, counting down.
CTTTCAAACCACTTGTTGCAATGATTTCAAGGTTTTTTGTTATGAATATAGCTTCAAAACCAAGATTTCCGAATACCGAAGTATTCGAGCGTTCAATATAATTTATCTCATTATTGACTATTTGTTTTAACTCATTTAGGGCTATTGCCTCAAAGCCAAGGATAAAAAGGGAGGTTGTAATAGCGTCGGCATCCATGGAACCTGAGGCAATAGCTGTTACGCTAAGCAGGCAATTATCTGCGGGTTTACCTGACAGAGGGTCAAGAATATGATGATAACGTACTCCATCCTTTATAAAGAAGCGTTCATTGCTTCCGGAAGTAACGATTGTTTTTTCTGATAATGACACGATTCCCAGATGCTGACCTGTTGCAGCAAGAGGGTTTTGGATACCTATCTGCCATAGTGTTCCATCTGGCTTGTTTCCAATTGTCAGGATATTTCCGCCCAGATTGATTAATGCGGAATCAATCTCGTTTTCAACAAGGATTCTTTTTACTTCATCAGCAGCAAATCCTTTTGCTATACCCCCAAGATCGACAGCTTGACCCGGGTTTTCTAAAGCAGCTCTGCAATTGCTATGATCCAGAATAATGTTTTTGTAATTTACAAGCTTTTTGCAAACAGAAACTTCATTTTCTGAGGGAATAAAGTTCTTCTTCTTTCCAATTCCCCACAGCGTAACTAGTGGGCGTATTGTAATATCAAAGGCGCCCGAAGTCATTGTAGAGAATTCAATGGAGCGGCTTAAAAGCTTATAGGTGTCTTCATGAATATCTATAAAACCTCTGCCTGAATTGCTGTTGAGCTTCGAGATGTCGCTATCCGCTTTATAAGCAGACATCATGTCATCTATATCCATAACTCTCTTTTGAGCTAGGTCAAGCAACGATTGATCTTTGCAATTGTAAAGCTTTATATAGTTAACAGTGCCTAGTGAAAAAAAGCTTCTTTCTATATATTCATGCTGCATTTTACCACTCCTTAATTTTGGTTCATAAACCCTATAATTAATTCTATAATAAACTTACCCTAAATGTATCAGTATAATCGTGGCAAAAGTGAAGCAACAAATTATTATAAGTTTTACATCTTGTTAGGATGTTTCAAAAAAATTGTTAAATTGGGAAATTATACAAATAAGAAATTATAGATAACATACTTTACAATTTAAAATATCCATTCTTCCATTTAGACATTCTAGCGCTACATTATCAATTTTAAATGTTGAAAATTTTGATTATAATAGATTTTTTTAAATCGTCTACAAAATTCATTAATGGACATAATAAAAAGGTATTAACATTTTTAATATAAAAATCTGAGTGTTTGAAGTTATGAGGAGGGATCATTATTCATATAATCGGTAAATTCCTTGAGCCAAGCCAAGTTGGAGGTTTGGTTGATTCACTTAAAAATAGTGGTATACAAAGAAGAGATATGATTATTAGCGCTTACGACCAGGAAAAGTTTGAAAGTATGAGTGAAGATGCTGATAGATCCGATCCAGTTATTATGTCAGACCAGGATGATAACGGAGAACTTAAGGCATTTGTGGAAGGTGTTAAACATCTCGATGAAGAGGATGGAATTGTTGTATCTGTTAAGGTGGCAAGGCATAAAGCTCAGGAAGTAAAGTCGGTAATGGAGCAGTCGGGCGCATTTGAAATTGTATTGGAAGATAAAAAGGTTCAGTAATTATTTCCGCAGATACAGAGCATGCCCCTAAATGGGTTTTATACACGATAAACTTTAATAAATCAAAGGAGTGTTTTTATTATGAAAAACAAACCAAAACCAGATGACAGAAGAGACAATGTAGAGAAAATTCAGCGTAATATAAATTATACAATCCAAAACATGGAGCTTGCAGAAGAAATGATGGATAGAACTGACAATAAGAAGACAAAGAAAGAGTTAGAAGCAAAGAACGAAAGGCGAAGAGACGCTCTTAACGGCATGAGGGAAGAAATCAGAGATGAAGCGATAGATAGGGAAAACGGATATAAATAAATATAGAAGGTTGACGTAAATAAAAGCCTTTCTGACATATTCATCAGAAAGGCTTTTTAATTTTACAAGATCATGAGCATTTTCAATGCGAAATCCAATTAAAATATAGATAATTTTTTAATTAGTGTAGCTTTCATAAGTTGCGTTAAAATGTTTAGCAATTGTAACGATATCTGACATATTAATTGCCCCGTCTAAGTTAGTGTCGCAGGAGGAGTTATACTTTTCATCGCCTGCTACGCTGCTAAAAATCTTTGCAACTTCCATAATATCTGTCATGTTGATCACGCCGTCTTGTGGAGCCTTTATGTCACCGGCCCAAATTACCACTGGAGCGCCTAATGAACCAACCACAGTATTTTTGCTTAAATTATTAATAACTCTAAATAAGTATCCAGGCTTACTAATTTTGATGCTATAGCTCGTTAAGTTCTGAGGTACATTATTTATTTCAAAATACCCTGATGCGTCTGTTTTAGCAGTTAATGTTGTTCCTGTGAGTTCAACTGTAAAATCTTTTTTAACATTTGATGAGGATGATGCTAGTTCTGTACGAATATATCCGGAAATTTTGTTTGCGGTTCCGCTTGGAGATACGGTTACAGTAGGAGTTACAGTAGGAGTAGCGCTTGTGGTAACGATCGGAGTTGAGTTGCCATAATACTGCCCTAATGAAATTCCGTTTTTACCAAGTGGCACCTGGTGGTCAAGGCTGATAAATTTACCATTTGATTGCCACAACGCTGGTTTTAACAATGCATACTTTGCTTCATCCCAGGTGGTCCAGTCGTATGACAGTAAGCCTCCAGTATCGCCGGAGTTAGGATTTAAACACCAGAATGTATGATTGATGCGGTTTTTAATCATATAATCTCTCAATAATTCCATCCATTTCTGGTTCTTGCCTCCATCCATAAATCCTCCCCATTCGCCAATAAGAAGAGGAGCAATTTTCTGATCATCAATATATGCCCAGGATCCATACCAATAGTCGTCAAGCAGGGTCTGAGTTGTGAAATCCTTATCAAACCAGGATTGATTATAAACAGAAGGACCATAATCATGAGGAGAATATACAATCTGACTGTTTAATGAGCCGCCGAAATTTACAGGGTAGTCTTTAACACCTCTTAAATTTCCGCCCCACCAAGCTCCATACCATGGCGCCGCATCTCCGCTTGATCCCCAAATATCAGGCGTATCAAATGTATATCCTTTCTCTGTCTTTGGATATTGTTCAATACCTTCAATCATTATCAAAAGGTTTGGATTTGCTTTTAATATAGCTTTTCCACAGGTTTCAGAGGCATATTTCCAGTTGTTTTCATCTGTAGAATTATCCCATTTTGCTATATCGGTAGGAACAGTTGCAGTATAACCGCGCTTTCCATGAGGCTCATTTTTCAAATCCAAAGCAAGTATTGTGTCATCATTCTTATATTTATTAGCAAGCCAGACTAAAGTATCAATCCACTTTTGCGTTGTTATTTCACCAGCTGTAGTTGTAGTCAATCCATACCATAGGGGGTACATATGACCGGAATTGTTAGCGTCAGGGCTATGTACGTCAACCATAACTTTTATTCCAAGTTCTTTACAATATCCCATTATAATATCAAAGATTTGCATACTGTCTTTTACGCCGCCGGTTGCATCATCATAAAAATCAGCGTTCATTATGTAAGGAGGTTTATTACTTGCTGTTACGCTTGAAACCTTATTAGGTTTTCCAATCATCCAGCTATAGAGTAGTTCAGAAGAAACCGGCACCCTTAAAAATCCTATTCCTCTATCTGCTACGCTTTGCAATATACCTTTTACATCATACCATGCGCCATGAAAACAATTTTCTCCGCAGTTAAAGCCAAACCAATTGGCGCCGGTCAGCCAAACTTCATTACCATTCATATCAAGTATCTTGTCGCCTTTACAGTGCAGCCAGTCGTCGTTGTTGCTGTCGACAGCGTAAACTTTTGATCCTGATCCTATGTTGGATGAAAAACAAAACACGGAAAGGACCATCAACGCAACAACAAACGAAAATACTCTTTTTACTTTCTTCATAAAATCTTTTCCTCCTTAAAAAAAATAATATAATAGGTTTCTATGTATCGTGATAAATATCTACACTGGGCTTTGAAAATCACGATACATAACTCGTTAACCGTGAAAACACGGCATTTACTACAAACGAACATTCCCCCTTTTTAAAATCTTGTATATACTGTCATACTTCTATTTTATTGGTTATTTAATACGAAATCAACATAAAAACGCTTATATGCTAAAAAAACTCAAGGATTGGCAGCGATGATTGTATTTATTGATATGTTTTTTATAATATTTATGAAAAATGTTTAATGCGAAAAGAAATTATTGCATATATTTATGATAGACCTTTAGGTATCAAACTGTAAAATTAGTTTTATTAGTTGCGCAAAGCACCTGTAAAAGGGCTTTTCAAAGCGAACTGATATAAAACTTTACAGTTCCATTAATAAAATGTTTACGGGAATTTGCATTTACATAAAAGAACTTGAAATTGCAACCTTAAGAAATTACATTATAATGCTGGAATAGGTACCAGATTAAGGATGGTAAAAATATTTATACAGAAACCATAACTATAAATATTTCATATCATATATTAATAGTGTATAGGAGGCTATGCAGTATGAGGGTACTATGTAATAAAGTTAAACGCATTTTCATTTTTCTTCTAGTCTTCATTTTGTCCGCAGGAATTGGTACAAACATATCGACAGCAGAAAGTTCAGCCCCGAATGATGAAATAAAGGTAGTTCTAAATGGTGAAGTGTTAAAGTTTGATGTGAATCCTTACATAAAAAACTCAAGGACTCTTGTACCATTCAGGAAAATCTTTGAGGCATTCGGATTGGACGTGGAATGGAACCCAACCACTAAGAGAGTCTTTGCCAATGGGAAAAATACTGAAATTACGCTAAAGATCAATGATCCTGTAGCATATCTTAATTCTGAGGAGAAAACCCTTGACGCGCCGCCTGAGATAAAAGATTCAAGGACCTTTGTGCCGTTACGGTTTATTGGGGAGAGCGTAGGAGCTGAAGTTATTTGGGATAGCGCAACCAGGACTGTTAATATTACTTATTCTCAGGAACATTACTCCTTAGGTCAGTCTGTGACTTATAAAGACCTGAAGTTTGAGCTTGATAAACTGGATTTAAATACAGAAGAGGGCTCTTTGAAGGCGACCGGAAAAATAAATACGGATAAACAGAAACTATTCATATATTTTTATTACAGCAATACGGAATATGTTTTTGCAAATTCAGACGCCTTTGACGAAAAGGACGGAGTTTTTAGTTTTGAAGCGAATTCAGTGTTTCTAAAATCATTGGGAATTAAAAAGATAGATAACATTCAAGTGAAAATACTGACTGAGGACAACAGCTTGATAAAAATCTGTGAATATCAACCATATTAAGGACAAGGGGGCTGAATTATGAAAAAGAAAACGCTAAGTATTATTGCAACATTTTTAATGCTTATGTTAGTAATGTCTTCAATCTACAGTTACACAGCATACGCGGATGTCAGCATCACGGGTAATCCGACAGTTTCAAACAGTTTTGATGCGGATCCTGGCAAAATAATTGACGGCAAAAAACATCAAGACTCGGTAAACCCTTCTAAAACTATAAATGAATTGATAACTCCCATAGATAAAAAGAAAGATATCTTCTTTAATCAGACAGATGGTTTCCAATTTAACGGTAAATTTGCAACAAAGAAGCAGGTAGTCATACTTGTTGATACTTCAGGAAGCTTGAATGAGCCAATAAAAGTAAAAAACCCTTTTGATTATTGTTTGTTCAGCGGGAACACAACCAGTGAATTCTACCTGCATGGCGGAAACATGAATATTTCGGGAACGGTGCATTCAAATCAGTCTTTAAGAATAAACGCAAGTAATTTTGTTTGCAAAAATAACGGTGTAAGCACGGATACATGCGAATATGTAACTGATAAAAGTTATAATGGAAATGTGCCTGCGGATAGCTTTTATCAAACTGAAGTCTGTCCGATGCCTGACCTTTCAAATAAACTTACTGATCAATCAAGGACAGGATATACAACTTATACTATCTCAACTAATAATTATAAAAAATTCATTAATACATCAAATGGACATATGTTAGATCAAAGCCAAGCTTATTTTGATTATAAGGTTAATCACTTTGAAGTCACAGGAGATCAGTTTATTATTCCTGATAAAACTACGTACAATTTCCAGGGGGATTTAAAAATATCTACAGCGCGTGGAATCAAATTTGAAGGAAGCGGAATGCTTATTGCTACAGGCAAAATAACGCTTGAAGGGGATGGAATTCACACCTCGAATGTAACTGATAAAGAAGCATTTATATATTCTTGTACAAGTGATATTGATATTACACCGGATAACACTGAAATCACTGGAATACTCTATGCTCCCCAAGGAGCCATTAATATAAAAGGAACAAAAGTAAAAATTACAGGAAGCGTAGTAGCTGATAAATTATTAAGCGAGCCTAGCGATTTAAATGTTGTATATAAAAAGGGCGAAATTAAAGACATAATTGATAAGGTTAATCCTCCGGAAACCTATTTCTCCATTTCGCAGAATTCCATTAAAAACGCTCTGACTGCTATAAAGCCTCCAGCAAGTGTTGGAATATTAAAATATGATAGTACGGCAAATGACAACGATTTTAATTTATATGATATGAATACTTATGGCGATGACCTGAAAACGAAAATAGACAATCTTAAGAGCGGAAATAGCGGACTTAGCAATTTAGGCGACGCATTGAGAAGAGCTTACTATATGTTGAATAATTCTGACCCCGGCAACAAATATATAATTGTATTTACAGGAAGTAAGTCTAATATTTGCACTGTTGAGTCCAACTCTGAATTCAAAAAAAATGATGGTAATGCGCTGTATACAAAAAACGATACCGCGTACCTTGCAAGATCTCTTGATTATGCTAAAGAAATCGGAAAAATGGCGGAAAATAGCAATATAACTCAGTTCTTTATAAATTATTATGATCAAAGCAATCCCTTATATAGCTCAATTGATAGCAGTTTAAAATCATTGGTAAGTTATATTATTAATAAACCTGAAACTGATTCCGAAATCAGCGAATATTACTTTAATCCTAGCAATAAAGATGATCTTAAAAATAAATTAAATGAAAAGGTACTGGACTATGTTGTTAAGTCAAATCAAGTATTACCCGTCAAGGTTTCACTAAGCTTTACGCTTCCTGCCGGAGCTAAGCTGAATAAGCCGGGAGCTTTGCCAGGATGGCTGCATACAAACGCTTCAAATCCCAAATTAATAGAGGGTTCGTATGACACAAATATTAATTGGGATGCATCACAAGGAAAGTTTGTTTTTCCTCAGGATGACTTGCTCAATAATTTAAGTTTGAATGTTAAATTCATATTTCCTCCGGGAGTAAAAGTTGTAAATGGAAAATATGCTGCAGATGTTGATTTTATTAATAATCATGTAGATTACAATATAACATACTATCCGACAAATCCATCAGGAATTGCTGATACGTCACCTGTAAAATACGTGAAATCAATTCCGTTAAATGATTTGCATACCCATGTGGTTTATGGAGCGGATACAAATTAGGAAGTATATAAAAAGCAATTAATCTTTTACATTTGCCTATCGCAAAATAACGTTAAAGCGTTCGTTATTTTGCTCCGTCAAATGTAAGATTAATAGTGCTTTTTATATAGCAAAAGGAAAACAAAAGCTGCCTTTTAGTCTGTATAACCAACTGCGCAATAACAAACATAAACTTGTTATCGCGCGGTTGGAAATTTTATCTTCCAAGTATTCTTTATCAATATATTTTCTAAATTGTTCCAAACGCTTTTTAAAATAACAAATTTCCTAATTCACAATGTTAAAAACACTACATTGAAAACCTAACTTCGACAAGATTTATCAAGAGGTAAATTTTGAGAAATGGCGCAAGCATGCCTATGATTAATTTGTCAAAAAATGTTGAAAAAGGGAGAAAGAAATGGTAAAATAAATTTAAGAAGGTAAATTAATATAAAATTATTTTTTTAAGGGGGAGAAAAATGTATAATGACTCATTAACAACGCCTAGCGTGCCGCCTGTTCTTATTATGATATACCTAGCATTAGTGGCGTTCATGATAGTAACCCAGTGGGTGCTATACGAAAAGGCAGGACAACCGGGATGGGCATGTATTATTCCAATTTACAACATTATAGTTTACTTGAAAATTGGCGGTAAACCTTGGTATTGGTTGTTATTAATGTGTATACCTTTTGTAAACATCATCTTTTCAATTATGGTGCTTCAAGCTTTCTTGAAGGCGTACGGTAAAGGTGGAGTAGGATCAGTTTTATTAGCTCTGTTCTTTAGTATTTTCTATCTACCATATTTAGCTTTTTCAAAAAATGTTCGTTATCAGTACTAAAAACCAACTTATTTACATAATGCATTATAAAAATAAATCATAAAGATCATAATGAATAAACACTTGAGACTATAAATTATTAATTGTGGCATGACCAGTATTGAGTCATACAGATAATTAGAGAGTCTAAAGTGTTTTTCTTTTTCATAAGCTGCATTAAATTCATTTAGGTAGTATCAAAAAATAAACTGGTCAACTGGGAGTTTCAAAAACTTGATATAATGGGTTTTATCATACAAAACTTGAACAAGGAATTTTTTGAAACTCCCTTATTCTTATGTAACTATCCTTGGAAGGTTTTCATAAAATATATTATGAAAACCTATTTTCAGGAGAGAATAAACATGTACGAATACTATCACTCATTAATGAGAGACCCAGCTCCGCCATTTGGCCAGCAATTTACTCCACCATTTGGTCCTCCGTCAACACAGCAAGCGCCGCCATTTGGTCTGCCATCAACTCAGGGACCATCATCCGGCCCTCCGTCGGGACCACCGCCGTCTTTTTTACCACAGCAAGCACAAGCGCAAACCCATGCGCCGGGTGTATTTGCTATTGACCCAGGCGCAATCAGACCTTGTATTTTCAGGTATGTATATTTATGGCTCAATACAGGAGAACAATTCTGGGCATGGTTGGTGTTTGTTGGCAGAAGATCCGCTTCCGGCTGGAGATGGACGGGATTCCGTTGGATTTACTTTGGTATTGATCTGAGAAATATTGAAAGTTTTGTTTGCTATTAAGAGATGAAGATATTGATACAAAATTTTTGAATGATACTGTCAGACTTCTGAAAAACAACTGAAGCAAGTCAAATTTTAAGGAACTCCAAAAGACTGGGGTTCCTTTTTCATGCTAGATAAAAAGCAATTAATCTTTTACATTTGCCTATCGCAAAATAACGTTAAAGCGTTCGTTATTTTGCTCCGTCAACTGTAAGATTAATAGTGCTTTTTATATAGATTATTTAGTTTCAGAGTTGTCAGTATTAGTAGAATTCTTTGGATTATAACCATTTTTCTTGTGTACTTGT
>JAUZPS010000140.1 GCA_030705945.1 Bacillota bacterium | reverse complement strand
CTTTTTGCTACAAACGATTTACCATTTGCCGATTTAGATAGAATGAAAAAGGAAGTTGACTTAAGAGAAATCGCGTTATTAGGATTATGTGACAGATTGGGCAGACTAGGAGCAGATAGCATCAAGGAAAAAAATAATATACAGACTTTCTTGCAAAAATGCGGTGTTGACAAGGAAATTTTAGTTCCATTATCTAGAGTATAGATATTTTAAAAAAAGACAAAAAGGGCTGTTGCAATTACGATTAAAAATCGTATTGCAATGCCCTATTTTTATTATGATACTAAAATATTACTTTATTTTTCTTACTTTAGAGCCAATATTTAACCTTAGATTCAATAAATTAAACTATATAAAAAGCAATTAATCTTTTACATTTGCCTATCGCAAAATAACGTTAAAGCGTTCGTTATTTTGCTCCGTCAAATGTAAGATTAATAGTGCTTTTTATATATATAAGTTGCGAAAAAGATTTTACATTAAAAATGCAGTTAATACGTCTGCATTTTACTATCAAAGCTGAACTTTTCGCAACTTATGAATCAAGGTATATATTTTGCAATATTAAAAATGGATGTAAAATGTTTATTGCAAAATATATAGTTATAAATATCAAAATGTAAAACAAGAATAAATATTTAGACTTCAGCTTCTATTATAACAATCATCGTTTTGTAATTATTCTTTAGCATAATGATAGATATTGATTTACACTTTAGGTACATATTTATTATAATCTTTCTATAATCGAAATAAGGAGACGGGTTTATGTTAAAATGCGCTCCTTAACATAATAATTTGAAAGTTGCTTCAAATTATAAAACCCGCTTTTTATATAAATTAGTTTTATTGTTTATTTTACATGTATATATGAGGAGGTGCTGATTAGGGATAAAAGTATAGGTTATAAGTTTACTTTCTTATACGATTTTAGAGATAAATTTCGAAAGAAACTTATTGGAGTGTAAAATATTAATTTTAAAATTTGAAAGGGGAAATTATTTAAAATGAAGAGATTAGGCATAATACTATTGATTTGCGCGTTATTAACATCGTCCATTGTTCCGTTGAACATAAGTTTTGCGGCAGGCATGACTTTTCCTTACAACGCTACATATCCTTATGGCCTCAGTTCACAAGCTCCAAGCCAGTCTGAAGCAAACTCAATGCTTCAAAGCGAATACAACGAATGGAAAGCCGCTCGTGTAACACCAAACGGAGCAGGCGGAAACCTCAGAGTTCAAAGAGGATCCTCAGACGGAAATGATACAGTATCAGAAGGTATAGGTTATGGTATGGTTATTTCTGTTTGCTTTGACGACAAAACAACCTTTGACGGTTTATGGAAATACGCAAAAGCTCATTTTAACTCAAATGGTTTAATGGGATGGCATATCGACACAAGCGGCAACTTCATGGGAACAGGCGGTAACGGCGCAGCAACTGACGGTGATGAAGATATGGCGATTTCACTCATATATGCTTCTAAAAAATGGGGCTCGCCTTATGATCAAGACGCAAAGACTATAATAAACAATATGTACAACAAGGAAGTTGAAGCCGGAACTTATGTGTTGAAGCCAGGAGACAGCTGGGGTGGTTCTAGCGTAACAAATCCATCATACTTTGCTACCGGTTATTACAGAGTTTATGCTGAATTTACCGGAAATCAGGGTTGGTTAAATGTTGCCAGCAAGTGCTATGAAATTCTCAACAATTGTAAAAAGAACAGTTCCTCAGGCTTAGTTCCTGACTGGTGTACATCAAGCGGCTCACAGGCTTCCGGTCAAAGTTATGATTACAAATATGACGCATGCCGTACGCCTTGGAGAATAGCAGTAGATTATAGCTGGTACGGAACTTCTAATGCAAAGACTGTTTGCGATGATATGTCTAAATTCTTTAAAAACGGCGGAGTGTCCAGCATTGGAGATGGTTATTCAATCAGCGGCAACAAAACAAGCAGCAACCATTCATCGGCTTTCGTTGCTTGCGCTGCTTCAGGAGCAATGACAGGTTATGATGCAACTTATGCAAAAGATATGTATGCCGAATGTGTTAAGACTAAAGACGCATATTCTACCGGTTGGTCTTACTATGGAAACTGTTTAAGAATGATGGCATTGCTTCATATGACAGGAAACTTCCCTAACCCATTAAAGTATACTCCATCATCGCCTTCACCAACTAACACACCAACTTATACTCCTACTAATAGACCAACTAATACTCCGACAAACAAGCCTTCAAATACAACAATCGCTGAAGACGTAAATGGTGACAGATCTATAAACATGGCTGATGTTATTTTGTTAGCAACTAGCTTTAATTTAACTTCAAGCAGCAGTAATTTTAACTCTAAATTTGATATAAACAAGGACGGCGCAATAAATATGAATGATGTTATTATGATTGCGCTAAAGTTTAACTATGTATATTAATTTTTGAATTTAATATATATGTCAAAAACCAGAAGCAATATTTTTAATGGCTTCTGGTTTTTATTTGTTTTATTTTGCAAATACCATCAAAGCTTTAATTCATAAATTCATATTTGACCGATGCTGTTTAGATAAATTAGCGCGGTGATTTTTGAATTAAAATTACTAAAATTACAGCGCCTATTAGGGCAATTAATAAAAAACATGATGCTACAGCCATTTTTTTCTTAGCATTTGGATCCTTTTTATTAGTCCACCCAGCATAATTTAATGATATAAAACCAATAAGCAGATTTAATGCGATAAATATTTTAACGACTTTTGATATGATAGCAGGTAATAAAATATTGTTTTTATCAAAGATCGTTAGAAATCCAATACACGAACTCGATATCGAAAAAGTTAAGTATATTATAAGAAGCAGTTTCCTATCTTTTTTTAATCTATCAATAAATCCATACATTAATAGAACTGCTACGCAAAAAACCACCACCGAATAAATAGGCAGGGGTAACTTGTTTAACCCCATATTTTCACCTCCAAATATTTTTAATTATAGCCATGAGCATAATTAGAGCCCCTTGATATGGGTGGGTTTGAGGCGCACAAAATTTGCTTATCGCTCAGGATCTTCTCCTATTAATACCCAATTAAGTATTTATGACAAAAATCTTTATCAGTTACTATATAATTATTTATTTTTTGAACAATTTATTTTGATCTGTAAACACAAAAAACCTCTGCTAAAAGCAGAGGTTTGGCGCGCCTGGCACGACTCGAACGTGCGGCCAACCGCTTAGAAGGCGGTTGCTCTATCCACTGAGCTACAGGCGCATATATAAAGCTTTTGGAGCGGGTGATGGGAATCGAACCCACGCAATCAGCTTGGAAGGCTGATGTTCTACCATTGAACTACACCCGCAATTTAATTTGTTGAGCTCAACGCTCACCGACCTTTAATATTATACAAAGATAACCTCGGTTTGTCAATACTTTTTTCTAAAGAAAAATTAAAGAAATTAATTGTTAATTTTATCATTTTAAAGGTAATGTTTTACAACTATTTATATAAATACAATTTAAGTTATTTTGTAAAATACAGACGTATTAACTGCATTTTTAATGTAAATCTTTTTCGTAACTTATCAATCGCAAAATACCGTTAAAACTTTTGCTCTGCTAAACGTAAGATTAATAATGCTATATTTACAAGCAGATTATTTTCTATTGAAAGAAAAAAGGTACAACATAAGTCATACCTTTTTTAGCTATATAAAAAGCGCTATTAATCTTACATTTGACAGAGCAAAATAACGAACGCTTTAACGTTATTTTGTGATAGTCAAATGAAATAGATTAATCGCTTTTTATATATTTGTATATTAAAATAATTTTAATCTTATCAACCAAATCATAATCAAACCAAATCCAGCCCTTGAAGAACCGACTTACACAAAGATGCCGCAGTTCTCTGCCTGAAATCCCCACTTTGAAGCAATGCGAAATCATCCTTATTTGTCATAAACGCAATCTCCGCTAATACGGCGGGCATTTTTGTTGCTTTCAGCACTACCAGGTTAGGACGTTCAACGATACCTCTGTTTTTTGTTTTCAGATCATTTATAAGGTTGTCCTGTACAATTTGCGCAAACTTCTTGCTTGTAAACCCTGAACTGCTTGTACGGGTAGGGAAATAAAGAGTTTCTGTCCCTCTTTCATTCTCATAATAAGCATTGTTGTGAACGCATATAAACAATGACGCGTTAAGATCATTTGCGATATACGCTCTTTCATAAAGACCTATATACTCATCTTGTTCTCTGATTATGTACGTTCTTATACCGGCTTGATTAAGCAGTTTGTTGAGTCTTAACGAAATATCAAGGTTAAAACTCTTCTCCTGTGTTCCAAAACTTTCAGCCCCTGGCTCCACACCGCCATGTCCCGGATCGATAACCACCAGTTTCTCGCCTGGAGACGCAGGCTTTAAAATTGTAATTGCTGTATCGTTCAGGTTAGACCTTGTAATTATTTCATAAAAATATTTATCATATGCATTAAAAGTTATGCTTGTCGTTTTTTTGGAACTGTCCTTACTTATCTCAACAGATTTTAAATATTTATCTTCAATGTTCATTATTCCCGTATCCAGATCAGCCTGACTGCTCGGGAAAGTTATTGTATATTTGGTATGGTCATCATTATATGAACCGGTATAGAGCTTTTTGAGACTTTCTCCGCCATCGGTAAGAACCGCTCCTTTAATTATAAAGCCAACCCTGTCCTCGTTGTTGCTGTACTGCATATTCTTAAAGGTCGGAGCGTCAACGCTGATAACCAGTTTACCATCCTCAACGGTTGTATTGTAATGAACCTGTCCAGAAACGTCAAGAACAACCCTTGCCGTATTTTCATCAAACATCGCATAACGCACATTTTTAACATACTTTCCATTAGTCCCTAATGATTGTTGTTCTTTTGTTGTTTTTGCATTTGGTATATCTATGGCAATTCTATCAGGATCAGTATATCTTGTAACATTATAGCCGCTATAACTTTGAGCATTGATTGAAACCTTCTCAATGCCGTCAGCAGAGGAAAATTTCACTTCCAAATTATCTGCGGAATTAGGATCTGGTGTCGCAGTGACAACCGGACTATTATCAGACGGTTTAGGCGTCGCAACTGGGCTTGGAGTCGCCGTTGGAGACACAGGAGTATTAGTGTTTGTCGGAGTTGGAGTAGGAGTATCTCCCCTATCTAAGTCCCCTCTTCCTGAAATACCTTGTCCCGACACGCTTAAAATCAACTTGTCAGGCTGCTTTTCAACCTTATACTGAGCTTGGTCTTTAACATCTAAAACAACTCTTGTCGCATTATCGTCAAACTGTGAATACCTTACTGCTTTTATCTGATCAGTTTTAATGTTAATCTTGTTTTTTATTGAGAGGTTTGTGTTTGGTAAATCAACCACGATTCTATCAGGATCATTAATCTTAAAAACATTATATTGTGAATAATTTGTAATATGTAAAATAACTTTATCATTTTTGCCTTCAGGCGTGCATTCTATGTTATCGAGTTTAGCCATTACGTTATTGGCTTTGCCGCTATCAACCGTAACAAGGTTATCCGCAGGATTCCACCCGACCTTAAGGTTAAGCTGCTCGCTAACAAACCTTACCGGGATCATGGTTCGATTGTTGATGATTTTTGCTGGAACATCCATTTCTACATTCTTCTTGTTCACAGTGGAGCTTTTGTTATTAATTTTTAAAAGCACCTTATAATCGCTTAAATTTACGCCAACTTCACCTAGTTTGGCATCCCATGTGACTTGGGCTCCGAGTTTCTCAAAGACTGCCCTGGCCGGAACCAAAGTTCTGTTATCAATAATAATGGGGGGAATATCTGAGGCTACAGTTACTCCATTAACTTTAAGTTTTATATCCTTACCGTTATATTTATGTACAGAACCATCATATGTAAGACTCAGATTTGCAGCAAAAGAAGTCGATACCAATGCAATTGATATTGCAGAAGATAAAAAGACTGCTCCTATTTTTTTCATTTTTTGCACCTCACAAAATTTTATCTTATGTTTAAGGGCGTTTCAAAAAATTCTTTGTTCAGGTTTTGCATGATGAAAACCTATTATATCAAATCTTTGAAACGTCAAGTATACAAGTTTTCTCTTTGATACTGTTTTATTGAATTTTTTTCCAAGTTCAGTTTCAAGATATAAACCCACAATACCTTGATATAAAAAGCATTTACCGTCAAGGTACGAAATTTTAAAAATATTAGTTCCAAATTTGTTTAAGAAGCATAATTTAGTTAGAAAATTGATTTTTGTTCTGCCAAATTTAAGATTAACTTCGCAATTTAATTAAATAGAATTGATTATTCTGGAATAGGTAAAATACAACTTCTGCAAAAATCTTGATTTTATTGACTTCTGATTATTAAATTCAAAACCAGAAATAATATTTTGCGCATCCCAAAAATCTATTTACATTTATTAGTAAGCTCAACTTAGCATTAGAATAACTTACCCCATAATTAATCCTAATATGGGGTAAGAGTTTTATATATAACATTATACATCATTTTATTCGACATTTTAAGCATTATTCTTTAATGAAATAAAATTGTAATATTATTGTAATACATAATAAAATTTGATTAGGCAGTATCAAAAAAAACTTAGCAACTGGTCGTTTCAAAAACTTGATATAATGAGTTTTCATCATACAAAACTTGAACAAGGAATTTTTTGAAACGCCCTTATTCCCGCCTATGCTTTATTCTTATGCTTTACCCTGTTCGCAGCTTCCTGATATGAGGCAATACAGCCGCAGAATTTCTGCCTATAAAGCCCCAGATCCTTGGCTTGCTGCTGACCTTGTCTGAAACCATGTCTGAAATCCTTATAATAAAAATTAACGCCATATTTCTTTGCTGCCGTATCTCCCAACGCTCTTATTAAATCATGCTTTTGATAAGGACTTACAAGCAATGTTGTGGTAAATGCGTCAAATCCTTTTTGCGCCGCGTATGAAGCAACTTTATCGATTCTCATTGCGTAGCAAAAGTTACACCGTTGTTCTTCGCTGCCTTTAAAGTTCTCCCATTCATCCTGTCTGAAATCTTCAAAATAATCTACATCGAAATTTAATTTTTCAGATAAAATATTGACGTTATCTTTGCGTAATTTAAATTCTTCAATGGGATGAATATTGGGATTAAAAAAAATCCCTTTAAAATCAATTTTTTCTTCCCTAATAACGCTTATTGGATATACCGAGCACGGAGCGCAGCACATGTGCAATAGTAAATTCATAGCTATCTCCCTAATCTATATAAAAAGCACTATTAATCTTACATTTGACGGAGCAAAATAACGAACGCTTTAACGTTATTTTGCGATAGGCAAATGTAAAAGATTAATTGCTTTTTATCTATATGTTTCGTGATAAACATTTTACATTAACTTTTAAAATCACGAAACATATACCTTGATTTATAAATCGTGAAAAATTCCATATTATTTTTGCAAATGAAGATGCTTTAACTTCATTTGCTATTATAAAATCTTTTTCGCGATTTATCTATATTAAAATCATTATTTACCTTAGTCATTCTTTATGCCAAAATGTTCATACGCCAGCTTTGTAGCCACTCTTCCACGGGGAGTTTTATTTAAAAATCCAAGCTGCAGCAAAAAAGGTTCATATACATCTTCAATTGTTTCAGTTTCTTCTCCTATAGAGGCGGCTAAGGTATCAAGTCCTACCGGGCCTCCCGCAAACTTGTTAATAATGGAAAGCAGCATATTCCTGTCAACGCCGTCCAATCCGAGCGGGTCTATTTCTAAGGCATCAAGCCCTATCATAGCGATACTGCTGTTGATATAGCCATCACCCTTAACCTGGGCAAAGTCCCTGATACGTTTTAAAAGCCTGTTTGCTATTCTCGGCGTCCCTCTAGCTCTTGCAGCAATTTCCCTTGCTCCGTCCTCGTCAATTCCAATCCCCAAAATACCCGCCGACCTCTTCACGATTTGCATTAGCTCTCCTGCTGTGTACATTTCCAGTCTGTTTATTACACCAAACCTATCCCTTAACGGAGATGTCAAAAGCCCTGCCCTCGTAGTGGCTCCAATAAGGGTAAATTTGGGCAGGTCAAGTCTTATGGATCGGGCGCTTGGACCCTTTCCTATTATAATATCCAGCGCATAATCCTCCATCGCCGGATATAATATTTCTTCCACGCTTCTATTGAGTCTGTGAATCTCATCAATAAAAAGAACATCAAAGTTACCAAGGTTTGTAAGAATTGCAGCCAAATCTCCAGGCTTTTCTATTGCAGGCCCGGAAGTTATTCTTATATTCACTCCAAGTTCAGACGCAATTATCGATGAAAGAGTCGTTTTGCCCAGCCCAGGAGGGCCATACAACAAAACATGATCCAAAGCTTCTTTCCTTTGCTTTGCGGCTTCTATAAAAACATTAAGGTTTTCCTTTACTTTATTCTGACCTATATATTCATTGAGCTTCCTAGGTCTAAGGCTGGATTCGTCATAATCTTCATTACGCAGCTCGCAGCCGACCAATCTTTCTTCTTCCAGCATATATTATCCCTCGTCTCTACCTTATCTTAACAGGCTCTTTAACGCGTTTTTGACAATTGACTCAAGATCCATATCATCCTGATAGATTGAATTAATTGCCTTGCTTGCTTCCATGGGAGTATAACCCAACACAATAAGCGCGCTTATCGCTTCAGAAACCTTTGAATTTCCAGCTCCCGCAGTTGATTTGTAGTTACTGTCGTCAACTGTTTCAACTAGTTGTTCCTTCTTAATTTTGTCTTTTAGTTCCAGTATTATCCTTTGAGCCATTTTGTTGCCAATACCCTGAGCTTTAGTAAGTGTTTTTGCGTCATCTGTAATTACCGCAAGGCTGAACTTTGTACTTGGAACAGATGATATCAGCGATATGGCGGCTTTCGGTCCGACACCGGAAACAGATATCAGCAGCTCGAACATACTGAGCTCTTCTCTTGAAACAAATCCGTAAAGGCTCATAATATCTTCCCTGACATAGAGATGAGTATATACTTTTACTTCGTCCCCCACTGCTCCCGCTTTTTCTATAGTGGTCAGGGATGTATTTATTTTGTAGCCTACGCCGTTTGCTTCAACTACCAGATAATCATTATGCTTATAATCTAAAATTCCTTTTATATGAGCAAACATAATTTTTCCTTTCAATATACTAACTGTATTTATAGATATATTAAAATCAATTAATCTTTTACATTTATCTATTGCAAAATATATAGTTGCGCTGAACCGCCGAAAAAAGGCTTTTCCATCTCGCTTGGGCAAGCAATGAAGCATAGCTGAGACCCGCCAAAGCTAACTGATATAAAACTTTACATTTGCTTATATTTAAGCGAATTGATCCTCAAAACTTGCATAAACCTGAAAGCTTGTAGGAATGCCCGTGGCAAATAGCTACAGCCAAGGCGTCCGCCACATCGTCAGGCTTTGGTATCTTCGGTAAATTCAGAATCAATTTTACCATCTGCTGAACTTGAGCCTTTTCTGCCCTCCCATAGCCTGCAACTGATTGTTTAACCTGAAGTGGAGTATATTCAAAAACGTCCACATCAAGCCTCGCAGCCGCAAGCAGCGCCGCGCCTCTGCCGTGTCCTACATTTAAAGCCGTTTTTATATTTTTATTAAAAAACAGTTCTTCTACCGATACTGCGTCAGGCTTGTACTTTGTTATGAGCTCCTCTAACT
>JAUZPS010000014.1 GCA_030705945.1 Bacillota bacterium | reverse complement strand
GAGTGAATTTAACGGAAGAGAAAAAGAATATGAAAAGATAGCTGAAAAAGGTAAAGGAAATTTTGTATGGTTTATTCAAAAGGGTGGAAGAAGTGAGGAAAATTATATTTTAGCTATGAACCAAATCTATAACGAAGCGACCGGTGATTTATTAGGCACCATGGTGGTAGTCCTTGAGGACTCTTTTATATCTAAAACATATAAGACAATAAATATTGATGGGTCATCCGATATCTTTCTTATTGGATCGGATGGAATAATAATTTCAACAAAGAACAATGAACGAATTAAGGTAAATACCGCATATTCAAATGCAAAGCTTATAAATGAATTATCAAAAGTCAGTAATGCTAAGATGGATATAAATAAGCAGGAAAATGCGGCAAAGAGCGCTGCCGGTTCATTTTATTCAGTAGATAAAGGCAAAAAATTTATGTATAGCTATTCAAAGATACCTGATACAGATTGGTTTGTTGTGGCTGCAATTCCTTTTTCGTACATACAAGTTGAATCTAATAATATAAGAAATTGGATTTTAATTGTTGGTTGCATTATATTTTTACTTAGTATTGCCATTTCTCTATTAATGTCCACAAGTATTACAAGACCCCTTTATAAGCTGCAAGGTCAAATGGAGGAAGCAAAAAATGGAAATCTGAGCATCAGAATTCACGATGAGTTTAATGATGAAATTTCAATTTTAAACAACAATTTTAATGATATGATTGGAAATATTAAAAATCTGGTTTCAAATGTAAATAATTCTTCAAGACAGGTTCTTGGAAGCGCGGAGAAAGTAAGTCAACTATCTTCCGATTACTATTACTCTGCTGAACAAGTTGCAGTAAGTATAGAGCAAATTGCAAAGGGGACTTCAAACCAGGCTGAGGATAACTACAAGTCTTTGCAATTTGTTAACAGCTTATCCAAGGACATAAATAAGGTCTATGATGAGATGGAGCTTGTTGCTAAGATTACTCATGATACAAAAGCGCTTTGTGAAAATGCGTTGATATCAGTAGAGTCTTTGAATGAGAAGTCCTTGCAGACAAGCAAAGTAACCGATGATATTGTTGTAAATATAAATGAACTTAATGTTGATATGCGTGAAATTCAAAAAATATTAAAATTTATCGGCAATATTTCTGAACAGACGAATCTTCTCTCGCTAAATGCCGCTATTGAAGCAGCAAAAGCTGGAGAGGCAGGCAGAGGGTTTGCTGTAGTTGCTGAACAGGTCAGAAAGCTTGCAGATCAGACAAAGGAATCTTTGACTTCAATTAGCAGCGTTATAAAGAATATACAGCAAAAGACTATGCTTGCGTCAGATTCTGCTAACAATACTCACGAAATTATAAAGGTTCAAATGAATGCTGTTAGTGAAACGGATAATTCATTTAAAGCAATTTTAAATTCTATGGAGAATATTATGTCCTTTATGACTAATTTCGAAAGCGCAGTTAGTAAGATTCTGGAATCAGGAAAGAATACACACGATGTAATAAACAGCATATCCTCAGTTTCTGAGGAAATAGCTGCAACCGTTGAAGAAATATCAGCGACAGCTCAGCAGCAAATTGAAGGAATTGAAGAAGTATCAAACCAATCTAAGTTTTTGAACGAAATGGCGCAGGGATTAAATAAATCAATTTCGTTTTTCAAGGTGTAAATCATAGGTACATTTGGTTATCTATATTTAAGTCAGAGAAAAGCGAAGAATTCTTTATAATATGAAATGTTTTGCAATAATATTATCAATAGATATTGCAAAACATTTTTATTTATATTAAAAGAGCTGTTAATCTTACATTTGACAGAGCTAAATAAAAAGCAATTAATCTTTTACATTTGCCTATCACAAAATAACGTTAAAGTGTTCGTTATTTTTCTCCGTCAAATGTAAGATTAATAGTGCTTTTTATATAAATAACGAACGTTATTTTGTTATAGGCAAATTTAAGATAATAGACAAACTCATTCATAAATTATATAATATGCATTGTTTGGAAGAATATATAAACTGAGTCTTTATATATATGTCGAACGGTAGAATTCTTAAAGCGCATTTTTTAAGTCTCGCAATATGCTTCAAGGCTTGTCCAAGCAACCATGATAAGATCTTTTTGGCTGTTTAGCGTAAGCTTCTAAAACAAGTTTTACAGTTCGATCTATATAATAATTGGAGAAAAAAATGGGGATGAATATTATTAAATTTAAGAATATGTTTATTTGGTCAGACTCAAAGCATTTGAATATAACTGAGGTATTATTTAAGTACTTGCTAATACTTATAATCTCATCCATAATCTCATATGCGCTATCGCATAGTATATGGAAGAAGGATGTAGTTTTTATACATTCTATTCTTGAACTTATGTGCATATTTGTTTCTATGACAGCCTTTGCGGTGGTATGGTATACATATGAAAGCAACCCTCAGGAAAACATAATAATCGGGTTTGGATTTTTAATGATAGGGGTTATTAATGCTCATCATACTTATTATTTTATTCAAAATTTTAATTCAGTTAACGCTATTGATCTCTCATTAAAATATAGTGTTTTGGGGCGCCTTGCAGAATCTGTGATACTATTGATTAGCTCTGGCAAAGCCTTACATATCAAATTAAATAAGTGGCTAGCATTGTTGGCGACCGCAGCATCAACAATAGTAATTTCATTCGGGATGTCATTATCTACGGAGCTGTTTCCAAAGTTATATTCAGGGAACGGAGCGACTATTGCCAGAATAATATGTGAGTATACTATGGTGATTATATCCATATTAACTTTAATTATTTTATATAAAAATTTCGATAGAAAAAGCATTATTACAAATAAGTTTGTCTTTTTGGCGATTTTAGTAGCAATACCGACTGAATTATGTTTTACTTTGTTTAAAAATCTGACATCTTTCCAATATGTATTGGCTCACACATTTAAAGTTATCTATTATTTCCTTTTGTTTAAGGGTATTTTTATCAGCGCCGTCACCTACCCATATAGAAAGATGGAAAACGCGTATAACCAGAGCGAGGAAAAATTCAGAGGAGCATTTGAGCATGCGGCGACAGGAATGGCAATTGTAGGACTAGATGGAGGTATATTTAAGGTAAACAGGGCGCTATGCGAAATAACCGGATATTGTGAAGAAGAGTTATTAAATAAATCCTTTAAGGATATCACAAAGGAAGAAGATTGTGAGGCTCATTCAAAATTTTCTCGTCAGCTTCTTGAAGGTAAAATACAGCGCTGTCATATGGAAAGCCGCTACATTCACAAGGACGGTTATCAGATATGGATACTATTAAGCGGGTCTTTAGTCAGAGATAATCATGGGACGCCATTATATTTTATTGCCCAGATCCAGAATATAACTGAGATTAAAAATGCTCATGAGGCGCTTGAAAACGACAAGCTCAAGACTGACTTTTTCGCAAACATATCTCATGAGCTAAGAACACCCGTAAATATAATTATGAGTTCAGCACAACTTATAGCCCTTTACTTAAAAGACAGGCTTGTAGAAGACGATAAGCTCAAAAAACAGTTAAAGACTTTGAAACAAAACTCATACAGACTTATACGACTAATAAACAATCTTATAGATTCTACAAAGATTGATGCGGGATTTTACAGTTTACAGCTACAGAAATGTGATATTGTGAACGTTATAGAAAATATTACTTCTTCGGTAGCAGAATATATTAAAAGTAAAGGACTAGAGGTTGAATTTAATACCAACGCAGCAGAAAAAAATATAATATGCGACCCTGAAAAAATTGAAAGAATAATGATGAATCTTCTTTCTAATGCGGTAAAGTTTTCTTGCGCAAAAGGAAAAATAGCTGTAAACATCTATGTTAATAAAGATTTTGTTGTTATATCTGTTAAAGATAATGGAATAGGGATAGAAAAAGATAAGCTTGAAATGATTTTTGAAAAATTCGGTCAAATAGACAAGTCCCTGACCAGAAATCATGGAGGAAGCGGTATTGGCTTATCGCTGACTAAAGAACTGGTTAATTTGCATGGCGGTAATATTGAGGTGTTAAGTGAATTTGGCTATGGCAGTGAATTCTTAATAACGCTTCCGTCCGGAGTAGCTGAAGAAAATAATGACTGCATTGGACAGAAAAATATATCGACTTTTAATGAAAGCACTGAAGAAAACCGCATTGAAAGGATTAATATAGAGTTTTCAGATCTCTATTTGTAAATATTTATTTTGGATATATCAATTCGTTTTAAAAAGCTCTTTTTCATCTGCTAAGAGCAACTATATGTTTCGTGATAAACATTTTACATTAACTTTTAAAATCACAAAACATATACCTTTATTTATAAATCGTGAAAAATTTCATTTATACCCACGGAAAATAATTTGTGTACATGAATAACTATTATAGGAGTGAAGCGCTTGCTTTGGCATAAAAATAAAAACAGTGATTCCAAAAATGAATATGTAGATATTTCTGATACCATAGATAAAATAAAAAGCGGTAACAATGAATTGAGAGAGAAATTTATTGAGAATTATAGACCGTTTATTTTAAGCTGCGCTTCAAAGGCTATAAGAAAATATGTTGAAGTTGAAAACAGCGAAGAATTCAGTATTGCGTTGATGGCATTTAATGAAGCCATTGACAAATTTGATAAAACAAAAAAACAGCACTTTTTGAGCTTTTCAGAGTTGGTGATTATTAGAAGACTGATTAATTATAAAAATATGGAAAGGAGAAACTCAAATGTTTATCCCTTTTCATATTTTGAAGAAAATGAATGTCATAAAATTGAAAATTCAGTTTTTGAAGATCTAATTGTCCTCAACTTTGACCGTTTTGAAGTAAAAGAAGAAATAATAAAATTTAGTTTGATTCTTAGAAAATTCGGAATAACAATGGAAGATTTAATAAAAAATTCCCCAAAGCATAGGGATTCAAAGAAAATGATGATTGAGATCGCTCAAGTAATTACCCAAAATGATAATTTGTATCAAAAACTGGTTGCCAAAAAGCGTATACCTATGTCCGAATTGGAATCTTACATTAAGGTGCATAAAAGAACTCTGGAAAGAAATAGGAAGTATATTATAGCAGCGTGCCTTGTCTTAAAAAGTGATATGGAAATAATAAAGGAATTCCTTAAAGGATAGATTGAAAGGGGGCGTAATTCAATTGAAGATTGAAAGCGTGATATTAGAACTTAAGAAAAAGGAAGCTATAGTAATAAATGACAAAGGACAATATAAAAGGATAAAAAGAGTAGAGGGTATGTTTTTGGGGCAGATTGTACAATATGATGAGAAAGCAGAACTTGTTCCTAAAAAGATGCTCAGTCCTCTTTTTGCTGTGTCTGGACTAGTGGCAGCTTTTGCGTTAGTGTTTATTTCAGCTTTTTTCTAT
The DNA here is from genome assembly GCA_030705945.1 of Bacillota bacterium. GTDB lineage: Bacteria > Bacillota > Clostridia > Acetivibrionales > DSM-2933 > Pseudobacteroides. Next base: position 18,745 of record JAUZPS010000014.1, on the reverse strand, counting down.
CTAAACAACTCACAGCCTAAAGTTTTTGCTTATATAGATATAGATGTAAACCCAAGTATAGAATTTTCCATTGATGAGTGTGACAATGTTATTGAGCTTAAACCATTGAATTCTGATGCCAAGAAGATAGTGGGATCACTGGACTTAAGAGGACAAAAGATTATGAATGCTGTTTCTAGAGTAATGAATGAATTAGAGATTAGTGGATTTATTAAACCGATGAAAGATAATCTTGTGCTGATATCTTCAACTTCAATCAACAAAAAAGGATTATCAAAGGCAGAGGTGAAAAAAAACAACATTAAACTTATTGAAACGGTTGATAAAATAAAGAATTCAATTCTAAATAAAAATAAAGGCAAAATATCAATACAAACGATTAATCTCTCTCAAGAAATAAAAAGTACTTTAAAAAGCAACGATATGTCAATTGGAAGATATGCTCTTTATTCAAAAGCGCTTGAAATTGGGGTAAAAATTACTCAGCAGGAAGCAAAAAGTATTCCATTGAATGAATTGATAGAAAAATCTTCCGGTAGAGTATTTGCCAATGATGAAGCTGATAAAAATTCCAAGACTATTGGAGATAGTGACTTTGGTAAGAAATCAAATGAGTTAGTCGATAACGAAAATACCAACAATACTAATAAGAATACAAAGCTCCCACATTCAATTGAAGAAGGGAAAAATGAAGATAATAAAAATGATAACCAAGAGAAGCATGAGGATAAAGTTATAGAACAGTATACTTCTGCGCCATTAAAGAATAATTCAACTAATGATCAATCTAATAACAGTATATCGCCTCAATATACTCCGACAACTACTGCGGATAGTGAAGACATTATAAACTCAGATTCTCAGAGTCAGTATAAAGAATCAACAAAAGTTAAGCAGGATGAAGTGGATGAAAGTAAAACAAAACCAACGCTAAAAGATACCCCAAAACCAAAAGAGGATCAAAAATCAGCAGCAAAAGATACTCCAAAACCAAAGCCAACGCCCAAAGACACTCCAAAACCAAAAGAAGAGCCGAAGCAAAAAGAGGAACCGAAACAAAAAGAAGAGCTCAAACCGATAGATGAAACAAAACAAAAAGAGGCGCCAAAACCGAAGGAGGAGCCAAAACCGATACCAAAAGAGAATCAAAAGACAAATACAACACCAACTCCAAAATAGACTATTAAATTAGCTCATAGCCCTAAATAAAAAGAGTCAACTTACCAATTCCAACAGTTTGAAAGAAAAAGCTTATGTGAACTTTATAAGCTTTTTCTTTTTTTAAAATTATTTTATTAAAAACCCACATAAAAATAATTTTTAATTGAATAGCTATGATAAAGGCTGTTTTAATGAATAAGAGGGGGGATTTTATGAAGGCTCTTATAACAGGAGGCTATGGGTTTATAGGCTCCCATGTAGCTGAACGTTTCCATAAAGAGGGATATGAAGTTTTTATAATAGATAATCTTTCTACCGGTAATAAGGATAATGTAAAAATTAGGCATCAATCTTACTGTATTGATGTAACCGATGAAAAATGCGAAGAAATATTTAGAGCAAATATATTTGACATAGTAGTTCACTTTGCTGCGCAAATTGATGTGAAAACTTCTGTTGAAAAACCAGCTTATGACACTAAATCCAATATTCTTGGGTTAGTTAATATGCTACAACTTTCATCCAAATTCGGAGTAAAAAAATTCATATTTGCGTCTTCTGCCGCTGCATATGGAGATGTAAATGAAGTTCCCATCAGTGAAGATTCACCTTGTGAACCGGTATCTCCCTATGGTATAAACAAATTCCTGGGTGAATTTTATTGTAGAAAGTGGAATGAAATTTATGGATTAAAGACTGTGTGTTTCAGGTTTTCAAATGTTTATGGCCCAAGACAGGGAACAAAAGGCGAGGGTGGAGTTATATCCATATTTGTTGAAAAGCTTTTGACCAAAGAGAAATTAACGGTTTTTGGAGATGGGCTTCAGACTAGGGATTTCATATATGTAGAAGATCTTGCGGATGCAATATTCAAGGCTGTAAATTCAGATTGCGCAGGTGTTTTCAATTTGTCCACCAATACAGAAATAAGTCTTAAACAGCTATTGGCAGTCCTAAATAAATTTAGTGAAGTTAAGGAAGTAGTTTATCTTGATCAAAGAAAAGGAGATATCGAAAGATCTTGCCTCAATAATGGCAAAATAAAAAAGGCTTTGAATTGGAGCCCAAAATATTCCTTTGATGAAGGTATAGAAAAGACTATTAACTGGTTTAGGGATTACAATAGCCAAAATAAAGGCTCTGGTTCCAATAAAAGTGGTAAAATGACAAAAAGATTAAAACCAATTATTCCGTATATGGAGAATATTGGAGCGTTTTTGATCGTATTGTTCTTAACGCTTTCTGCTAAGAAGACATATTTCGAGTCAACGGGTTTGTCGATTGACTATAAATTATTTTATATATTGATATTCGGAGTTGCATACGGCATAAGACAAGCATTAATCTCAGCAGCGCTGGCCTCTTTCATTCTTATGTTTACGTATTTGTCAAATAACAACTATGATTTTTTATTATTTTTAATCAAACAGAATAATATTCTTCAAATATTAGCTTATATTTTTATTGGAATCATCACCGGTTATTTTGCAGGAAAAAATGTACGGGAAATAAACCGTAAAAATATGGCTTTAAAAGCTGCTAATGAGAAACTGGAATTACTGCAACGAGTATATGATGAAACTTTAAATACCAAAAATCAAATGCTTAATCAAATAAGGAACTCTGAAAATAGTCTTGGTAAAATATATCATATGACCAAAAAGCTTGATTCTCTTGATTTGAAGGAAATTTTCACATCTTCTGTTGAACTCCTTGAAGATGCTATGAAGACCGAGGAAGTATCGATATACTTACTTGACCATGAAGAAAGCAGTCTCAGGCTTGAAGCAAGTTCAAAAGCCATTGAAAGGACTTTACCCTCAAGGATTGAAATAACAGAAAGCTCAAAATATAAAAATATTATAGAATCAAAAAGTATTTATACAAACAAAAAATTGAAAAAAAACCTTCCTTGGATGATTGCGCCTGTTTTATACAGGGACAAAGTTATGGCATTGATTTTTATTCACAGTATGAAATTTGAGAATATTTTTACTTACAATGAAAATCAATTGCAAATAACAACAGATTTGATTTCTATGTCTTTGACACATGCATGGGATAATATGGATGAACCGCGAACTGCATAATTATAGAAAATTATACATAGGAAATTGCAGCTATTGATAGTTGGTATTGCAGGTTAGGCAGTATCAAAAAAACTTAGCAACTGGTCGTTTCAAAAACTTGATATAAGGTAGTATCAAAAAATAAACTGGTCAACTGAGAGTTTCAAAAACTTGATATAATGGGTTTTCATCATACAAAACTTGAACAAGGAATTTTTTGAAACGCCCATATTTAGAGGAGAGAAAAGATTATGGTTTTGATTATTCTTTACACAGTTTTCAGCATACTATATGTTAAATTCAGCAGCTTGAGTAAGGAAGACTTCGCTTTCAAATTAATTATTGTTTTAACCCTGCCATTTATAGGATTTCTATTTTTGCTGATAACTGGCTTCTTGTCAAATAAAACAGAACATGACAAGTATTCTGAACAGGAGTTGAATGAAGCGGCAATAAATGAAAAATTTATTCTGCCCCATACTTTGTATCTGGATAAGGAGATAAATACAGTTCCTGTTGAAGAAGCTCTCATAATAAATGACAACAGTATTAAAAGGGGGTTGATTATTGATATTTTGAAGGAGGACACTGAAAAATATATAGGAACTTTAATAAAGGCTTTAACTGATGAAGATACCGAAACATCCCACTACGCGGCTACTGCCATAGCGGAAATAAGGCAGCAGTTTAACTCTGCGATACAGGATTTTACAGCTATATATTATGAGAATAAAACTCACGTAGCAACTCTTAAAAAATTTGCGGACATTCTAAAAAAATATCTTGAAAGCGGCCTTTTGGATAATAAAAGTTTTTTGAAGAAGCGGATTTTATATTCTGAGGTTCTTGAAAACCTTATTGAAAATTATATGCCCGAAGAAAAATATTTTATTTATAAAATAAATTGTGAACTGGATATGGGCGACATGGAAACTGCTGCTTTGTATTGCAGAAAGTTCAAAGAGGCATATGGGAATTCGGAAAATGTATACATGTCGTATTTAAAATTGTTTTACTGTAAGGGAAGTTATAAAAATATTACCAACCTGATACAAAAGGTTAAGAGTTCGCCTGTGAGAATATCGGGTAATTTGCTTAAAACCGTCCGCTTTTGGTCATAGGTGAATAAAATGAGGGATAGAAATATAACATTTGTTTTAATAATTTTAATATTAGCGGCAGGCGCATTAATTCAACTCTCAAGATCAAACATTATTTTTATGATGAACGATAAGACAGAAGCTCTTAAGGCATTTCAGAATTTTAGCGCTGAAGACTCAAAAGATAGCTTTGTTTCAAATGAAAAATATATTTTGATTTATGATAGGAATGAATCAAACAGTATACTGATAAAAAATAATATACTGAAAACTTTTGAATATATGAAAAAAAAGCTTGATGTTACTGAGGTTTCGGAATTTAATGGATTGAATGGCGATTATCGGACTGTCATTGTCGCGTTTGAAGCTCTAAACAAATTTCCAGAAATCAAAAACATTTTAAACTTTGCTAAAGCTGGGGGGAAAATATTATTTGCAGAGAGACCCCTGGATAATGAAACTTTTTTTGAGGTTTCTAAAGATTTGGGAGTTGAAGAAACTCACTCAATGATGAATTTGAAAGGTATCACTCTTAAATCCAATGTTCTTATTAAAGCTAAGGGGTTTTCAGTAAACGGGGACTTCATGACAAATTCCTCCCTTGATGTGAAACTAAAATATAACTGTAATCTTTTGGCTGTATCAGAGGAAAATAAGCCACTTTTATGGGATATTCCTTATGGAAGCGGAAAAATTATGATATTTAATGGAAGCACCCTCAACACAAAAAACAGCAGGGGATTGATTTCAGGTATGATGGGTATTTTAAACGAGGATTTTATATATCCCATTGCTAACATTAAAGTAACATTTATAGATGACTTTCCTGCTCCATTCCCATCAGGTATAAATGAAAAGATTTATCATGATTACAAAGTGACTACTCCGGAATTCTACAGGTACGTATGGTGGCCTGACATTTTAAAAGGCGCAAAAAATTATAATTTAAAATATACGGGAATGATAATTGAGCAATATGACAGGCTTGTCAAAACGCCTTTTGCAGAGGTATCGAAGGATGAAAAAATAAGATTGCTGGAATTTGGACGCGAAATAATAAAAAGCGGTGGCGAAATCGGTATTCACGGGTATAACCACCAGCCTCTTGTTCCTGAAAAGTATATAAAGGAGCCTCTAGGGTATCAGCCATGGAGAAGTGGATCGGATATGTTTGACGCCATAAAGGAGGTCAACAAATTTGCTGGAAGTGTTTTTCCTCGCTATGACTTCACCAGTTATGTTCCGCCTTCAAATATTTTAAGCCCGGAGGGAAGAAGAGCTGTTACCTCGGGAATGCCCAAGCTAAAAGTAATTTCCTCGGTCTATGCCGATAATGATTACGGAGATGCCTATTCTCAGGAATTCTCTGTGAATAAAGACGGTATCATAGAAATGCCTCGTATCACTTTTGGTTATGAAGTGGATAAGGAAATTCTATGGGATTCATATAATGGATTAACTTCGCTTGGTATATTTGCTCATTTTATTCATCCCGATGATGTTTTGGATGAGTCAAGAAATCATGGAAAGTCGTGGGAAGAAATGAACAGAGAATATTGTTCATTGATGAAATTTATATATACAGACTTCGGATGGATAAGGCCTTTTACAGCAACCGAGGGAGCATTAGAACTTTTAAAATACAACAGGTGCGTACCTAGGTTCTATTTAAAGGATGGACAGGTCTTAGGGGAATGTAAAGATTTTTCAAAAGGACAATACTTTATACTAAGAACATTGAAGGAGCCGACTAACTGTAAAAACTGTAAAGTACATAAAATTGATGAAGGGGTTTATATTGTATGCGCCGAGGAACCGGAATTTTCAATAAAGCTGAGTTGAAGAAAATATGAAGATTTGTATGATTGCCGAAGGGAGCTATCCCTATGTAACAGGAGGAGTATCAAGTTGGATACAGATGTTGATCCGCAACATGCCTGAACATGAGTTTATTATATTTGCTATTGGCGCAGAAGCTAAAAGCAGGGGTAAATTCAGTTATAGGCTACCCGAAAACGTGATAGATGTAAAGGAAGTTTTTCTGGATGATGTTGCTGATCAAAACGGAGCAAAATCTATAAAGTTTGAAATGAATAATGACAATTATGAAGCGATCAAGTCTCTTATAACAGGAAGAAACTTTGACTGGGAGAATTTATTTTCAATCGTATCAGAAAACAGAATTAAGGATATTAATGGTTTTTTGAAATGTAAAGATTTCTTTAAAGCTATGGTTGAAGCCTATAATGACAAGTATTCAGGAATACCTTTCTTGAAATATTTCTGGAATGCCAGATCCATGTTATTTACATTGTTTTCAGCGATTATGGAAAGGTGCCCTGAAGCTGACCTTTACCACAGCGTTTCAACAGGCTATGCGGGAGTCATTGGAAGTATAGCAAAATACATTTACAAAAAACCATTTGTCATAACCGAACATGGTATTTATACGAGGGAAAGAGAAGAAGATATTATAAAGTCGAGATGGATTGATGGCAATCTGAAAGATATGTGGATAAACTTTTTTTACAGTCTGTCCAAATGCGCTTATGATAGCGCTGATAAGGTCATAACCCTTTTTGAAAGAAACAGGGAACTGCAAGTCGAGTTAGGGTGTGACAAGATAAAAACTGAAATAATACCTAATGGAGTAAATGTTAATAATTTTAAAGGGATAACGACAAAAAATGAAAATGATGAATCAATAAATATAGGGGCTGTTGTCAGAATAACTCCAATAAAAGATATAAAAACGATGATACAGAGCTTTTCTCTTGTTAAGGAGGAGATAGGAAATGCGGTATTGTATATAATGGGTCCATGGGATGAAGATGAAGAGTATTATAAGGAATGCCAGGAACTTATAGCGGCAAACACTATAAATGATATACATTTTACCGGTAAGGTGAATATTAAGGATTATATTGGAAAAATGGACTTGCTGTTATTGACAAGTATAAGTGAAGGACAACCTCTGGCAATTCTTGAAGGAATGGCATGCAGCAAGCCCTTTGTTTCAACAAATGTAGGAAGTTGTCAGGAATTGTTGTATGGTAAAAATGACAGTTACGGAATGGCAGGCTTTGTAGCTCCCGTAATGAATTATGAGATGATTGCAGAAAATATAATATCATTATGCAAAAACAAAGCCTTAAGGCATGAAATGGGGAAAAATGCATTCAAAAGGGTTTCAACCATATATACGGAGGAGCATTTTATATCGAAGTACAAAGAATTATACAGTTCGTTTAGGAGGTGATTGATTATATGGCAGGTATTGGTTTTGAGCTTAAAAAACTGTTTGTTAAAAGAGGAATCATAAATAACATCAGGGCATACTTTTATTCGACCATTGTAACCGCAGGTCCAGTTCTATTATGTGTTACAATGATTACTGTATTACAATTGTTTCTGTCTGTTTTGAATGTTTCATATTATGAGAGACAGTTATTTATAGCCTCTACCATTTATTCGTTCATATTTTCGCAAGTTTTGGCAGGTTCATTTTCGCTGATTATTTCACGGTATGTGTCTGACAAAATATATTTAAAGAAGAGAGATGAAATTATTCCTTCATTGTATGGCAGCCTTTTTATATGTCTGATCATAGGGGGAATATCAGGAGCATTGTTTTACTGGCTTTCACCATTATCAACGGAAATAAAATCAGTATCTTATATTCTTTTTATACTTTTGATAATGGTTTGGATTCAAACGATTTACTTGTCTGCAATGAAAGATTTTATGAGGATCGTAAAGGGATTTTTGTATGGAATTTTACTGATTATCATATCTTCGTTATGCTGGCTCAAATTTCAAAAGGGTGATGAGGCATTCGGATTGCTTCTTTCGATGGATATAGGATTTTTTGTTATTACTGTTTCATTTTTTGCATTCCTGAAAAGTTCATCCGGAGGAAATGTTAGAGGATATTTTCATTTTGTTAAATATCTTGATATGATTCCTTCACTTTTGTTCATAGGAGCGTTTTACAATATTGCAATTTATGCTCATAATTTCATGTTCTGGTTAAATGGTCTTGGTATAACTGTTGGGAATACCTATGTTTATGCTCCATTATATGATGTGCCGACATTTTACGCTTTTTTGACAACAGTTCCTACGATGGTATTTTTTACGATTGAGATGGAAACCAATTTTTACTTGAAGTATAAGACGTATTACTCCTGCATATCTGAGGGTGGAGATTACAAATCAATCAAAGAGGCAGGCGAAACCATGATAAAGTCATTATGGGAAGATATAAGAAAAATTACTAGCTTCCAGATCATGGTGTCATTTCTTTTCATTTTATGCAGCGCATTTATTATGCCACGGGTGGGGATTAGCGAAATATCAATCGATATATTCTATATTTTGGTTTTAGGAGTTTGCGCCGGATCAGTCATGTTTATATTGATGACTGTCTTTTTATATTTTGAGGACAGGCGGGACGCTCTGATAACAGTATGTATTTTTTTTGCAGGAAATGTTCTATTTACTCAGGGTACCATTATGCTGAATGTAAATCTTTATGGCTTTGGGTATTTTATTTCAGCTTTGGTAGCGCTCGTTTTTGCTTTCTTTAGGCTAAACCTATATTTAAAAGACTTGGATTATCATGCTATGTGTTCTATGCCTGCAACATTAAACGGAGAAAATAAATTATTTTCAAGACTTATAGATAAATTTTATAAACAAATATAGAAGGAGTGGCTTATAAAAATGGGTGGATTTAAAAAAAGGATATTATCTTTTATTTTGATTATTATTTTAGTAGTTCAGACATCAAGTATCTATGTTTTGGGTTTTGATGATAATTCAATTACCCAATCAATCACAGGAAAGACTGTCATGCTAAAGATTGGAAGCAAGACAGCTTTCGTAGATAATAAACAAGCGCAGATAGACCCTGACGACGAAAGAATCGTACCGGTAATAAAAAACAACAGAACCCTTGTACCCGCAAGTTTTATAGCAAAGTGTTTTGGAGCGGATGTTCAATGGGACGATGCTACAGCTACTGCTAAAATCAGTATAAACGGAAGAGAAGCGCGATTTAAACCTGGAAGCAATGTAATGACGTTAAATGGTAAGAACATTAAAATGGATGTTGCGGCCAGTTCGATCTTCGGCAGACTTTATATTCCTTTGGGTTGGCTTATTGTTAATGTTCTTGACAAGTGTGTTTTCTTTGATAAGGGATTTATCATTATTACTGAAAATGTGAGCAAAGCATACAGGAACAAAAGGGTAGACAACTATATGATTTATTATGGAGACCTTGGTGAAAGTGAGATTGAAGTCGCCAAGACATACCCGCTGGTTATTATCTATCCGACCGCAAAAGATATAACAAGAGAAAAAATTAGAGAAATCCAGCAGGGGGTAAATCCGGGAGATCCTAACGACGACGTAATTGTTCTGGCTTATATTTCAGTTGGCGAGGACCTGAGAACTCATGGGAAAACTTATGAAGAAATGCTCAAAGATCCAAGGTTTACCGGTGATGGAACAGGTCCAAGGGTTGATCCAAGAGGTCCTAAGGCAAGCGGCAATGATCTTTCAGGGATTGATCCTTTGGGAAAGCCTTCATCGGGGGGGAAGGGATTTGCTTCATGGTATCTTGACGATAATAATTTTGACGGAAAGCCTGATTGGAATCCAAATTTTGATGTTGCTTATGTAAATGCAGGGGATCCTAAATGGTTTGAAACTGTCAATAATATGACAATTGATGGACCTGATGAATATGCGGGTTTGAAAGAAATCCTGACAGATGGATTTGGACGAGGTCTAGGGTGTGACGGCGTTTTTATGGATACAGTAGAAACTTGCGCCCCAAATTCATTTACAGACGATAAGAGCATAGATAAAGCCAAATTCGAATGGACTGCTCCAGGGTTTTTCAATTTTATTAAAAGACTGAAGGAGACATATCCGGATAAACTCGTTTTGCAGAATAGAGCATTTTTCTTTTTTGATCCAGCTTATCCACATTATAAATATTCTCCAGGCAAGTACCTAGATTATGTATTTTACGAGAGCTATAGACTTAATTCAAATAAAGATGTTTTGTATAATGAAAGCGCTTTTAAAGAGAGTAAATACAATATTTTGCCTAAACTGATGGCTGAAGCGGGCAGGTATAATTTTCAGGTACTATCGCTTGGTTATGCTGAAGGACCGAAAAATGAGATTTCATTGGATACTTTAAATGAAAAATCAAGGCTAGGATATCAGGAGTTGATTAACGATATTAATGAAGCTCAGAATTATGCCGGTTTTAGGCACTATATTTCAAATGCCGACATATCTCTTGTCAATAATTTTGTAAGGGATCATTCCCAAAAAACTGATACCAACCCTCCTAGTTGGACCAGCACATTTTGTGACAATAATGAAACATGGCCGCCAGATGAACCAACAAAACGAATCGGGATACAGCAGGTAAAGCCTGGAAGCGCATCAGCTACCGTTAGATGGGATGTGGCGCTTGATATAAGTGGAGTTGGATATGCATTGTATTATCAGACAAAACCTTTTGATTTCAAGAATGATCCAAATTTATTATCCGCAACAAGAAAGGTTCTTGTTCCTGAGATAGGAGAGGGTTATGAATCAGGCACAGGTGAAGGCGTCTACCCTTATCAGGCAACAATAAAAGGACTTAAGCCAGGCGTCAAATATTATTTTATCATACGCGCTTTTGATAAGTCTCCGGCAGCAAATGAAGATAAAAACAATGTGTATCTTACAGTAGAGCCAGGGGAGTAAAAATAAATTTATTTTAATCTGGGAATCAAATTGTTTGCTTGAAAAGAGGTTTATAATGGCGAATTCTAATAGAAAGCAGTTTATACCGTTATCGATATTTATAATAATATGCGTAATTACACTTTTAGGGTGTATTATAATTTACAATAGAGATGCGACAGTAACCAGCAGATACAGTGACGGAAATCCAGATGGTTTGACGGAAATGAACAACCTTGATATTAAAGATAATCCAAGGGTGTATTTAAAGGATAACGATGACAGTGTTCAGGATTTGTATGTGACGATAAAAAAGAGTGTTGATAATGAGAGAAATTATACTTTGGATGAATTAAATGATGACCAGGATACATCAGATGGGGGAAAGCCGGCTGTGGAAGTTATCATGCAGGAAGGGAATGATAAGGGACCACAGCCAGGGTATTTCGGTTTTGGGCAGGATAAGGCAAATGGCGTGATGCAGTTAAGAGGTATGTCTGCAAGGGACGTTGAGCAAAAGTCATATGCCATAACGCTATTTAACAATTCGGGTCTTTGGAAAGGGCTTCGTAGGATAAATCTTAACAAACACCAGGCAGATATCACGAGGATACGCAATAAACTGAGTTTCGATTTTCTAAAAACAATACCTGATATTACAAGCTGCAGAACACAATTTGTACATCTTCATATAAAAGATTTGACAAATAATAGCTCTGAGTTCGTTGATTATGGCCTTTTCACACAAGTTGAGCAGGTTAATAAAAAGTATCTGAAAAGCCATGGTCTTGATCCCAATGGATATTTATACAAAGCAATGGATTTCGAATTTTACAGATATGAAGACTCGTTGAAAAATGTAGATGATGAGGGCTATGATAAAAAAGCTTTTGAGAGTATCCTGGAAATAAAAGGCAGAGAGGACCATAAAAAGCTTCTCACGATGCTAGACGATGTAAACGATTATTCAAAGGATATAAATGAGATAATTAAAAATCATTTTAACAGGAATAATTACCTTACATGGCTTGCTGCAAATATACTGCTTGATAATGTGGATACTTATGCGCAGAATTTTTTCTTATACAGCCCTATGAACTCAGATATCTGGTATTTTCTTCCTTGGGATTATGACGGCGCATGGGGGCTGTATGAACAGTCCGGTAAAATGCTTTATAAAAGAACGCCATGGCAAGGTGGGGCGTCAAATTTTTGGAGTTCCGTCCTTTATCAGCGTTTTATGAAAGATCCGGAGAATGTAAAACAGCTTACTGAAAAGATTAAGTCATTGAAAAAAATCATAAACCGCGCCAATACAAATAAATTATTGGATAACTATTATAGTATTGCAAAAAAATCTGTTTACAGCATGCCGGATATACAATATTTGCCTGGTAAGGTGGATGATTTTGAGAAAGAATTCAAGAGGCTTTCAGAGCTGCCTGAGTTAAACATGAAGCACTATTTAAATAGTCTTGAAAAACCCATGCCGTTTTATCTCGGAGAACCTGAGTCAATAAAGGGCAAATATAATTTTAGATGGGATTCTTCATATGACTTTGGAGGCAATGCGCTTACCTATTGTTTGGAGGTAAGTTTAAAACCGGATTTTTCTGAGGATTATTTTAAAAAAGAAGGGCTTACCAGCACGGATTGCAGCATTGACAAACCGCCTCAAGGTAAATATTATTGGAGGGTGACTGCGGTAAACAGTAAGGGCAAAGAACAGATGGCTTTTGACAAGTATATTGATGATATTGACAACAGTAAAGTTTACTTCGGAGTCAAGTCTTTTACAGTAGAGTAGGAAGTGATGATATGAGATATGAGGAGAAGAATTTAAGGCATGAATTGAAATTTTATATCAACTATCATGAGTATTACACTCTTAAACAAAGGCTGAAATATTTCATGGAATTGGACAGCTTTGTACCCGAGTATGAAGGCTACCATGTAAGAAGCCTTTATTTTGATGATGTTTATGATAGTTCACTTTATGAGAAAAATTCAGGCGTGAATAGGAGGCAAAAGTACAGAATTAGAATTTATAATAAAAGTGATTCTAAAATAAGATTGGAGAGGAAAAGTAAGTATGGCCAATACATCAGCAAGGAAACCGCGATTTTGACAAGACAAGAATATAATGACCTGGTGATAGAAAATAAATCAGATTTCTTAATAGAGTCGCAAGATATGCTCAAAAGGAATTTCTATTTTGAAATAAGACACAACCTTATGAAACCTAAGGTAATTGTGGATTATGAACGTGAGGCCTTTCTGCTTGGAGCGGGAAATGTCAGGATAACCTTTGATAAAAAGCTTGAAGCAGGAATTGACAGTATAGATATTCTTGAATGCGAACCGGCGACTGTCCGGATATTACCTGAGTCTGTGTTGATACTTGAAATAAAATACGATGACTTTTTACCTGGACTTATTAAGAACTTGATTCAATTTACAAGTCATGACATATCTGCCATATCAAAATATGTGATGTGCAGGGAAGCATTAAATGATTTAACGATGAAATAGGGGGATATATATGGATAAAGCATTGGGGTTCAATGATATTATTAAAAAAAGCGTTTTAAAATTAAGTGACTTTTCAAGGATGTCACTGGCGGAAATTATGATAGGATTGATTATTTCGTTTTTAGTAGCATTGTTTATTTTCTATATATATAAAAAGACTTTTCGTGGCGTTGTCTACAGCCACAGCTATAATGTATCCTTGATATTGATGTCGGTAATAACATTTTTGATTATTGCGACGATCAGCTCAAATATTACGTTATCGTTGGGAATGGTGGGCGCGCTCAGTATCGTCAGGTTCAGGACAGCGATTAAGGATCCTATGGATATAGTTTTTATGTTCTGGGCTATTTCTGTAGGAATATCATCCGGAGCAGGACTATACATCATTTCAATTATAGGTTCGCTTTTCATTGGTATGATATTAATCATCATGAATAAGCTTAGATTCCAACAAATATCATTTTTGCTGATAATACACCATAATAAGTCAGCTAATAAACTGGTTGAGGAAGAATTGAAAAACCTGAATTATAAGTTGAAATCGCGCACAGAGTCAAAGAATAAAGTTGAATTGACTATTGAAATAAAGTTGAAGGATAACAATACTTCCTTTATGGAGGGTATTTCATCAATTGACGGAGTAGATAATGCGGTATTGGTTAATTATAACGGGGATTATGCCGCGTAGAAATAGATGTAATCAATGATGATAGTAATGAATGAAGATATTTCGTAAAACCTTGATTTAAGGGAGTTTCAAAAAATTCCTTGTTCAAGTTTTGTATGATGAAAAACCATTATATCAAGTTTTTGAAACTCCCAGTTGACCAGTTTATTTTTTGATACTACCTAATTCAAAATCACCTTATAGCTGCATTTATTTGTGAATATTTATGTTGTTTTTGCTATTTGGATGGTAAAAATAATATAGAATTGGATGTTGTTACCTAACGATTTGAGGATTATAATGAAATTGGATTAATCCAATGAGGTGATTTGGTTGAGGATTTTAATTGACAAAGAAAGTAATGAGCCCTTTTATATTCAGATTTTTGAACAAATACGGCGGCAAATTTTGTCGGGGGAACTTTTACCGGGATACAGGCTTCCGCCTGAAAGAAAATTCGCCCAAAGCCTTGGAGTTAATAGAAGTACAATCCTAAACGCTTATAGAGAGCTAAAAGCAGAGGGATTGGTGGGCTCAAGGGTTGGAGCTGGAACTGTAGTCCTCTCTGATATTCAGGGGGATTCAGATCCTCAGAATGAAGCCCAGGAGCCAATCTGGAATCAGATTTTCAGCCAGTACTCAAATGGCTTTGACTCCTTTTTTGTCAAGGAGTTACTCACCCTTGCCAGCCGAAAGGATGTTATTTCTTTTGCTACAGGGATTGCGGCGCCTGAAAGTGGTCCTATTGAGGCCTTTGAAGGAATTGAACAGGAGTTGTTGGAGAAAAAAGATTTCAGAGCTTTGTTTCATACTCCTACTGAAGGTTTCACAACACTTCGGGAAGCTTTATGCGGCTTGATGCGCAGAAGAGGTGTGTATTGCAGGTATGAAGATGTAATTTTACTTTCAGGCTCTCAGCAAGGTATTGACATTATATCCAGAGTTATTCTTGATCCAGGAGATATTGTTGTAGTGGAGGAACCGTCATTTTTTCCGGCAATCCAAGCGTTTAAGGCTACGGGAGCAAGAGTTATAGGAGTGCCCATTGATGACAAGGGAATGAAAATTGATGTTTTGGAACAACTTTTACATAGGTACAGACCAAAACTTATTTATACAATGCCTACTTATCAAAACCCGTCAGGTGTTGATATGGGGCTTGAAAGAAGAAGACGTATTATTGAATTGGCAAATACATATAAGGTTCTTATTATGGAGGACGATGCTTACGGAGAGCTTTGTTACGAGGGACATCAGCTGCCAATTCTAAAGTCCATGGATAACAACGGGTATGTTATTTACCTCAGCACTTTTTCAAAAAACGTTTACGCAGGCTTAAGATTAGGGTGGATGGTGGCTCACAAAAGGATAATCAAAAGAGTTGCGGCAGCAAAGCAAATTATTGATTTGCATTCTAGTAGTTTATCTCAGTGGATAATAGAGAGATTCATTACTAATGGAGGTCTTGAAGCTCATATGATTAAGGTTTGTCGAGAGTATAAGCTTAAAAGAGATGTTATGCTCGATGCTCTTTCCAAATACGCTCCATCCGACTTGATATGGAATACTCCAAAAGGCGGCTACTATATATGGTGCAAACTTCCTCAAGGTGTAAGCGCTTCGGAACTTGTATCCAAAGCTGCTGAAAGAAAAGTTGTATTTGTTCCGGGAACTTCTTTCTTTACCTCTGATCAGGGGGACGACCACATAAGATTGAACTTTACTTATGCTCCAGTAAAAGATATAAAGCCTGGAATCAGTAGACTTTGTGAGGCTATAAAGGATTTGGCTCAAAATAAAGTTAGTAGTGAAGCCTATATTGATATGGAGATTAATCCAATAGTTTGATAGTTTTTGATTGTTTACTAGTTATTGATCGTTTACTAGTTATTGGTTATTAGTTATTAGTTATCTATAGATCTGTCTAAAATGTTTCATCTGCCCGAGGAGGTATACTTTATGGAATTCAAATTTGCAAATAGGATGGCTCAACTGAAAGCATCGGAGATAAGAGAAATACTCAAGGTAACCGAGAGGCCCGAAGTGATTTCATTTGCAGGCGGATTGCCGGCGCCGGAGCTTTTTCCAATAAAAGAGATAATGGCGGTTAACAAAATTGTTCTTGAAGAGAATGGTACTAAAGCATTGCAGTATACAACAACAGAGGGCTTTGCTCCCTTAAGGGAATGGATTGCTCAGAGGATGAACAAGGGTCTGGGGACAGGTTTTGAAGCAGATGAGATTCTGCTTACGCATGGATCCCAGCAAGCTTTAGATCTTTCAGGGAAGGTATTTCTAAATGAAGGTGATGTTGTCCTGTGCGAAAGTCCTACTTATCTTGCTGCCATCAGCGCTTTTAAGGCATATAGTTGTGAATTTATTGAAGTTCCTACAGATGATGAGGGTATGATTCCTGAGGAGCTGGAAAAAATTCTTGAAAATACTAAGAATGTCAAATTAATTTATACTATCCCTGATTTTCAAAATCCTACAGGAAGGACATGGAGTCTTGAAAGAAGAGAATTGGTTGTTAAAGCAGCTATGAAACATGAGGTTATAATCATCGAAGATAATCCTTATGGAGAACTAAGGTTTGAAGGCGACGCGATGCCATCGTTAAAGTCATTTGACGAAATAGGCTGTGTAATCTGTCTTGGCACATTTTCAAAAATATTCTGTCCCGGTTATAGGATCGGTTGGGTTGCAGGAGACAAAGGTATTATTTCTAAATATGTTCTTGTTAAACAGGGGGCTGACCTGCAATGCAATACAATAGCTCAGATGGAGATTGCCAAGTATCTTGAATTATATTCAATTGACGATCACATTTCAAAGATACGCTCAGTTTATAAGATTCGAAGGGACTTAGCTGTTAAGATAATGGAAGATGAGTTTCCTGAAACAGTAACCTTTACACGACCAAAGGGTGGATTGTTCGCATGGGTTGAACTTCCTCCCAATATAAATGCCAGAGATGTTCTTGAAAAAAGCCTGAAAAAAAATGTAGCTTTTGTACCGGGCGGGTCATTCTTCCCAAATGGCGGCAGAGAAAATACATTAAGATTAAATTTCTCCAATATGCCGGAAGATAGGATAGTTGAAGGGTTGAAACGCTTAGCTGGGGTACTGAGGGAGTTCATATCATAAGGCCGATTTATGAAATATGAGAATATATGTTAAAATCATTATTTGCGTGTATATATGTATAAAATGCGGTTTATATAGAAATACATTCCATAGCGCCTTCTGCTACAGCATCTGCTAACATCATAGACTGTTCTTCATACCATGGTTTTAAATATCCCAGTACGAAAAAGCTTGTCTTGCTGCCACATATTTCACAATATCTGCTGCTGCCCTGGCTATGATAATTGCAATTGCTTTTACGTACATTGCAACATGTGTTTATAATAAGAGCCCCACAATTTGAGCAATTGCTGCTGAGAGAATAATAGCTGTCATCATCGCATTTTGGGCAGGTTATAGCTTCACCATTGCTGTTAACTTCAATTCCGGTGTAATGTGTCTTTAGGATGCCGCTCTCATTCTCTTCCCATTTGCTGCCGCAAATCATACAATATTTGGATGAGTAACCTCTGTCAGAATTGCCGCACACCTTGCATACAATGCCTTTGTTGGAGTTTAATAAATCGAGGCGTCTTAGCACATGCATTCTAGTTGATAAGGCGGATATTGAAACATTAAAGAAATCCGCTACATCGTACACGGAAGAAAAGTTACAATTCAGAAGGATTCTTTGCGGCATCAGCAGTTTACTTGCAAATTCGTTTGCTTCAAGATCTTCGATATATCTTTCCTGTTCAGTTTTTAACTTGTCACTAATTGTAAGGTGCCCTAAAAAAATATGTCCAAGCTCGTGAGCTATTGTAAAATTGAGTCTTCTATCTTTTGATTCCTGAAAAGGGTAATTAATTTTATTGTTGTTAAGAATTATCTGAAAACTGTTATCTCTTTCATTAAATATTGAGACAGCGTCAAAATTGTCACTGACATTAGAAACTGTAGCGATCTGAAGGGGCATTGAATTGCTGTCGCATATTTTTTTTAGAAGTTTAACACAATCGACGGGCCATTTTAAAATAGAGTAGGAAATAAGAAACTGACTGACGACCGATTCTATATATTGTCTGCGATAAGATGGTATTTGCTCTATTGTATAATTATCTATCTGACTAGTTAAGTTCATATAGGCCTCCCGTGTTGTAATTCAATAATAGAACATGTGTTCTGTTAGATTATACAAAAGAATCAATATAATGTAAAGTGCTAAATATTATATTACCCAATTAACAATATTTTGCAAATACTAAAATTTTATTTTTTATTCATTAGAATTTATAAAAACTAATTCCCCCCATTTAAGATCTGCAACTTTATGCAAGGAGAGAGATTGTCAATACACGTTCTAATTTATTTAATTTATAATGCGAAAGACG
>JAUZPS010000139.1 GCA_030705945.1 Bacillota bacterium | reverse complement strand
ATGACTCCTTCAGGAACATTGAGATAACCAAGGCTCATTGCAACTCTTACCACATTGACCATACTTCTTCCGCATATAGAAACTTTTCTTCCAAACTTAACGGATGCGTTTATTACCTGTTGAACCCTATGAACATTTGACGCAAAAGTAGCTACAAGAATTCTGCTTTTGGCGTTCATGAATATTTCTTCAAAAGTGTCGCCAACAGTTCTTTCTGACATTGTATAACCCGGACGCTCAACATTTGTGCTGTCAGCCATCAAAAGCAGGACACCATTTTTGCCAAGTTCTGCCAATCTTGCAAAATCCATTGGTTCCCCCTCTATTGGAGTATAATCGATTTTAAAGTCAGAAGTATGCACAACAACCCCTACGGGCGTATGGATAGCTAGAGCCACTGAATCGGCAATGCTGTGGGTAGATCTTATGAACTCAACCCTTATAGCCCCTAGCTCAATTATCTGTCCCTGCATGACATTCTGCAGAACAACATCGTTTATCATTCCATGTTCTTCAAGCTTGTATTGGATTAGTCCTAAAGTAAGCTTGGTGCCAAAAACAGGCACATTTATATCTCTAAGAACATATGGTAACGCTCCGATATGATCTTCATGTCCGTGAGTTATTATAAAACCTTTAACCTTATCCTTATTCTTGACAAGGTACGAAACATCAGGTATGACCAAATCTATTCCAAGCATTTCATCTTCAGGAAATGCCAATCCACAGTCTACAACAATGATATCCTCTCCGTATTCGAAAGCTGTGATATTCTTTCCTATTTCTCCCAAACCCCCAAGAGGTATGATCTTTAGTTTCTTTTTATTTTTTGCCACAATTTAACCTCCAAATAATTAATAACTTTTAATATTATAGCACATTTCCTTACAATATAAATAATAACTTTATATCAAAGGCTTTAATAAAGCAGTGTCACTTTGGCAATAAATACATTTGTTTTTATTGGCTGACGAAAAGAGACTCAGAGATTCCCAATAACAAAAACCTTATTAAAAGGCATAAAAAACGGCTGCAGAATTTTAAAATCCTGAAATCCACAAGATTAACAATGATTTTAAAATTGACATAGTTAAATGTAAAAAACGTGATTTAACATATATCTTAAAGTTAATGTTTTATAAATTACTCAGCTGTTCTTTAATGCTTGTAACATCCCAACCTGAAGTTTTATAATTCTCAACAATCTCACTGTAAACCTCCATGGTCTGATCGGTAATAAAATCCCAATTATAAACTCTCCGCGCCTTTTCTAATGCTCTTCTCTTCATTTCATCCGCTTTATCAGGATTAAACAGCAACTCCAATATACAGTCAGCTAACGAATTGGCATTGCCTGTATAAGCTTTTAACCCATCAACGCCATGATGCACGATCTCACCTAAACCACCGGTGTCTGAAACAACTACAGGAACATCAGCAACCATACCCTCAAGAGCAACAATTCCAAATGGCTCATAGAGACTTGGAAAAACAGCAATATCCGCCACTTTATACAATTGCAGAAGGTCTTCATCACTTATATATCCAGTAAAATGCACCTTGTGGGATAAGTTTTTTGAAGAGGTCATCCATTTTAAATGATCCAGTTGTGGCCCACGGCCCGCTATAATGAATTTGGTGTCATAATAATGCTCCAACACCTTAGGAGCAGCATCCAATAAAACGCTCGCGCCTTTTTCATTTACAAGCCGTCCTACGAAAAACACTATTTTCTCATGGTCCATTGCATATTTTCTTCTGACATCCTGATTTCTTTTGTACCCATTAAATTTATTAAGATCAACTCCATTTGGAATAATCCTAATCTTATCCTCAGGAAGGGAGAATACGCTTTTCACCTCATTCCTCATGTAATTGCTGTTGACAATTACTCTCCATGATTCATAGCAAAGCCACCATTCAACACCGCTTATATACCTTTGTATGTCATTATGTATCCCCCAGTTTCTGCCTGATTCAGTCGCATGTATTGTGCATACTAAAGGGATAGAAAATGAATTTTTTATAGTTTTAGCTGCAAAAGCAACTATCCAATCATGAGCATGTATGATATCAAACTTTCCGATATCATTTATAAGTCTTACCGCTCTTTCCGTGAGGGCAAAATTCAAATGCAAAACCCAATCCACAAAATTGTAAGTTCCAACATCATATGAATGAACTCTATGAACAAAAACATTTTTATCTTTTTCTATTTCTTTTGCGCCTGATTCACAAAAAGTTACGACATGAACTTCATTATCTCTTTCTCCTAACTTCTGCGCCAAATCGTAAACAACTCTTGAAATACCTCCTACAATCCTTGGAGGGTATTCCCAAGAAAGCATTAATATCTTCATATTCGGCTCCTTTCAAGCTTAGCCGGAAAACTTTCCTGTTATATTTTTTAAGAGTTTTAAAAACATAAATTTAAAATCCCTATATTAATATTTTGCGTCTTTTATCTTAATTTATGTGTATTACTTTAATTATACACAACAAACCGTAATCTTGCTATTTACATGGAGTTTAACTTCAGTAATGAGGCAATTTCAACGGAATGGAAATTATTATGTAGTAAATCTATAATTAATAACTACCTATATAAAAAGCACTATTAATCTTACATTTGACGGAGCAAAATAACGAACGCTTTAACGTTATTTTGCGATAGGCAAATGTAAAAGATTAATTGCTTTTTATATAAATCATTATTTATATTATGCAGTAAAACAGCCATGGTGTTAATGGCATTCTTAAAATATGTAAATATAATACATTCATTATTTTTAAACAAAGTTATATATGATTAAAATAATCAAATTTATATGGATATATTCTGTAAATATAGAAAAATTCCTTCTTTTTAAATATAATACTTATGTACAATATAGCATTGTGTTAATAATCAAAAAATAATTTTTCTTTATTTTACCGCTTTATATATATTAAAAGCGCTATAAATCTTACATTTGACAGAGCAAAATAGCGAACGCTTTAACGTTATTTTGTTATAAGCAAATGTAAAGATTAATCACTTTTAATATAATTTATTTTATTACATTATACATTAAATCTTTATTCAGGAAAATAAGTCTGAAATAAAAAAATAAAAATCCGATTCTTGATGAATAAAATGTAAATAAAATGCAAACTCTTTAAAAGACAAAGGAGGAATTAGAATGAATGATATAAACTCTCCAAATACATACCCGCTTCCCGAAAGTTACGGTGAGACAAAAATAGTTCTTATTGCAAGGGACCCTCACTGCATATTTGCATACTGGGAAATATCCGGATCTGAAACTAGAAAGTTTATCGATGAATTTGGAAAAGAATTGTGGAAGAAATCAGTCCCTGCCTTAAAAGTTAAAAATCTGTCCCGAAACAGCAGCTTTCTTGTATTCATCGACCAACTTGCTAACAATTGGTACATTAACGTTGATGATATTAACTGTTTATATGAAGTGGAATATGGAAGGAGTATTTCTGAAAAATTCTTTATACCTCAGATTACTTCAAATTATGTAATTACTCCTGGAAATACAGTAAGCTCATCCACCTCTTGTCACTTTACCGACTACAGAAACTTCGGCAGAGATCTTTACAGTTATGAAAGCAATAAGATTTATGAAATGTATAATATGGAATCGTACTATAGAAATTTAGGAATCAGCTCAATGGAGTTTACTGTTAGTTCAAAATTTGAACAATGCTTTGGTTTAAGCTCATTTGAGTTATTTGGAAAGGAGTGATGACTTTGTATAAAGGTCATGTTGCAGTAGTACTGCATGCTCATCTCCCCTTTGTGCGCCACCCGGAACATAAGGATTTTCTTGAGGAGAGATGGTTGTTTGAAGCAATTTCTGAAACTTATATACCTTTAATTCAATGTTTTGAGTCTCTGATTGACGAAGAAGTGGACTTCCGCGTCACTATGTCCTTGACTCCGCCTCTGCTCACCATGCTAACCGACCCCCTTCTTCAAAAAAGATATATAAGTCATCTTTTTAAGCTCATTGATCTTACAGAAAAGGAAATACATAGGACAAAAAATCAACCTGAGTTTAATGTCCTTGCAAAAATGTACAACAAAAAGTTTAAAAATGATTTGGCAATATTCAGAGATAAATGCAATTGTGATATTGTACAAGCTTTTAAGAGGCTTCAAGACATTGGTAAACTTGAAATTATAGCCTGCGCGGCGACTCATGGATATCTTCCTATCCTGAGCAATTCGCCTGAAGCTGTAAATGCTCAGATAACGATAGGAGTACAAACCTATAAAAAATATTTCGGGGTTAAACCAAGGGGCATATGGCTTCCAGAATGTGGCTACACCCCTATTGTTGAAAGCTCGTTAAAGAATAACGGCATCGAATATTTTATAACCGAATCCCATGGATTATTATTTGCCAACCCCAAGCCAGTATTTGGCACATTCGCTCCCATTGTAACAACAAACGGAATCGTAGCCTTTGGAAGAGACATAGAATCTTCAAGACAGGTCTGGAGTTCATCTGACGGTTATCCAGGGGATATGTGTTACAGAGATTTTTATCGGGACATAGGGTATGATTTGGATTATGAATATATAAAAGACCATATTTCATCTGACGGCCACAGGATTCAGACCGGTATAAAATATTACAGCATTACAGGCAAAACTAACGATAAAAAGCCTTACGACCCTGAAGTCGCAAATAAAAAAGCTGTTTTGCACGCTGAAAATTTCATAACAAACAGAGAAAAACAGATTTTATCATTTTCAAAGATTATGGACCGAGCTCCAATAATTGTATGCCCCTATGACGCAGAACTCTTCGGACACTGGTGGTATGAGGGTCCTAATTGGCTGTATGCGATGTTTAAGAAGATACATTCTGAACAGAAAAGCTTTAACCTTATAACACTCAGGGAGTATATGACAAGCAACCCCATTATGCAGGTGTCAGTTCCATGCGCTTCTAGTTGGGGCTATAACGGTTATAATGAAGTCTGGCTTAATAGTTCTAATGATTGGATATACCGTCACTTGCACAAAGGCGCTGAACGTATGACAGAACTCGCCAACGAAAACAGAACAGCTGAGGGCTTAAAACGAGAAGCCCTGAATCAAGCCGCCCGTGAACTGCTGCTGGCCCAAAGCAGCGACTGGGCATTTATAATTAAGACAGGCACCATGGTCCAATATGCCGCCAAACGAACAAAAGATCATATTGGGAGATTTCTTAAGCTTTATCATGATATAAAGGAGAATAATATCGATGAAGAGTGGCTTAAGGATACCAGGCACAAAGATAATATTTTTCCTGAAATTGATTACAGGATATATTCAAACATGTAAGTCATATAAGTTACGAAAAGATTTTACATTAAAAATGCAGTTAATACGTCTGAATTTTACTATCAAAGCTGAACTTTTCGTAACTTATGAATCAAGGTATATATTTTGCAATATAAAAAAGTATGTAAAATGTTTATTGCAAAATATATATATAAAAAGCACTATTAATCTTACATTTGACGGAGCAAAATAACGAACGCTTTAACGTTATTTTGCGATAGGCAAATGTAAAAGATTAATTGCTTTTTATATAGAATAAAATTTTAATAATTTAAGCATGTCTTTAATTTGAATTGGTTTAAGTTTAATTTTGACTGGGGAGGAATTTTTTTGAAAAGGTTTTTATCTGCCACACTCGCTCTACTATTGCTTACATCCTTATTGTCAGGCTGCAATAGCAGCAACAAAGAGCCCAAGAACACAGCTGCAGCCAACAAATCAGCTCAAACAGACAATTCTAAGAACAGCGAAGAAACTTTAAGACAGCTTGCCGACAAACGCAATATGCTTATTGGCGCTGCCATTGAGCCAAATTACTTGGATGAACCGCAATACGCAAAAACTTTAAAAGAACAGTACAATTTTATTACACCCGAGAACGCAATGAAATGGGGATTTATACACCCTAAAAAAGATACATACGATTTTTCCAAAGCAGATAAGATCGTTGACTTTGCAATGAAAAACAATATGCAGGTAAGAGGGCACAATCTGGTGTGGCACATTGAAAATCCTTCCTGGCTGACGAGCGGCAACTTTACTAAAGAAGAACTTCTTAAAATACTTGAAAACCATATAAAAACTGTTGTTGGTCATTACAAAGGAAAGGTGTTAGCATGGGATGTTCTTAATGAAGTTATTGATGTATATTCGTTGAGAGATAATCTCTGGCTTAAAAAAATCGGGCCTGAGTACATTGAAAAGGCCTTCCAATGGGCTCATGAAGCAGACCCTGCCGCTAAACTCTATATGAATGACTTTTTTATCGAAGAAAAGGGAGTAAAATCTGACTACTACTATAAATTTGTCAAGGAACTGTTAGCAAAAAAAGTTCCAATCACAGGCATAGGCTTCCAATGCCACTTTGATATGCAAAGTATGCCTGATATGGGCAGCATTTATGAAAATGTAAAGAGATTTACCGAATTAGGACTTGATGTGGATTTTACCGAGGTAGATTTCCGCATTTACGGATACGCCGATGAAATCCAACTTAAGAATCAGGCTGAAGCATACTCTCAGCTAATGAATATAGCTCTTAATTTTGATAAGGTTAAAGTATTTACTATGTGGGGCCTTACAGATAAACATTCATGGGTGCCTGTAACATATCCTGAATATGGCGACGCTCATATTTTTGATAAGGAATACAAACCAAAGCCGGCGTATACCGCTCTGGTTGACGCATTAAAGAAAGGGCCCGTCAAGATTGATTATGAAAAGCTGAAGCAGGACGCGCTTAAGAAAAGAGTAATCGTTCCCGCATTTGAGGCAAATCCTGTAGCAAATCCTCCGGTAATTGACGGTAATTACAAACCTGATGAATGGAAGGATGCTGTTGTATATCCTTTTGCATATAATCAATTAAACGAGAATGATGAACGGCCTCCTGTGGATACCAAAAATATCAGCGGAACCTGGAGAGTCGTATATAATAAAAATAAAATCTATGGCATGGTAGAACGCAGCGATAACAAAACCGTATCGCAGGCTGCGACAGAATATGAAAATGACTGTTTTGAGTTATTTACCGAGTTTAACGGAGAAGTAAACCAGATAAGAACCCTTGTTGGTCAGGATTGGTCTTTTAATCCTGCTGAAGGAGCAAGAAAAGCGGTTTGGAGCAAAGATGGAAAAATACTTGAGTTTTCTTTTGAAATACCTTCAGAAAAAGACTTAAAAGGAATTACCATGGGTTGGAATACCGCTCTTACAGACAACGATGACCTTACTGGCAGCAGAGCTTTTCAGATTTATCCCGTTAATGGGGCAAACACCAGCTGGCAGGGCAAGGACCTTTCCGCGTTAAAATTCGTTGGAGAGCCTCAAATACCCTCTGCCAAAGAATATACACTTCCTCCTTTCATAGCCAGAAAAGCAATTAAAGCTCCTACCATTGATGGAGATGAAGACCCTGGCGTATGGGATAATGCTATTAAATATAAATTGGCTTATAATCAGTTGAATCCAAAAGATCAATCATCTCCTAAAAATACTGCTGATTGTTATGGAGAATGGAGAGCTATATATGATAAAAACACTGTATACTGTTATCTCACAAGAACTGATGACAAGACAGTTACAAACAATTTGGATCCTTCTGAGAACGACAATGTTGAGGTTTCTATAAGACCTGAAGATAAGGTCCAGATACTTCGCGCAATAGTTGGCAAGGACTTTGACGCAAATACCTTTAAAGGCAAGGTTAAAGCAGCATGGAACAAGGATGGAAGCGTACTGGAAATGTCTGTTGAATTACCTGTCAATGATCTTGCAGGCGCTACAATACCATGGAACTTATCCTTGTCCGACAGTGATTCGGAAAACGGCAAATTAAAATATAAACTTTTCCCTCTTCATAACGCTAGCTCGACTACAACCGAAAACAACCTTTGTGAGCTTACTTTTGAGAAGTAATCTATATAAAAAGCACTATTAATCTTACATTTGACGGAGCAAAATAACGAACGCTTTAACGTTATTTTGTGATAGGCAAATGTAAAAGATTAATTGCTTTTTATCTCAATTAACATTACACTTGGCAGAACGATGCAACAAACGCTTTAACATTATTTTGTGATAGACAAATTAATATATCTGGCAGTATAAATTTTGCTCTATTAACAGCGAAATGCTCTACAATGATCATTTCGCTGTTATTTTTTATTTTCAGACATACGCTTTCCTAATATGTCATAAATCTCCTATAATTATACAATCCTTGCCTGCTTCCCTTCATTATGATATTATTGTAATGCTAAAATTAATCTATTTATGGAATGTTAAAGATATAGAACAAAAAAGCTAATTTGCAATTAACCCAATAATTTTGAATAAAGGATTAAATCGCTGTTAACATTTTTCTGTCGTAAATACTCTTTAAGTATCCATAGTATTGCTCTGAAAAATGTATAATAAAAAACATTCAAATTATTCTGTAATAATTTAATCCTGCTTCACATAAAATGTGATAAAATCTTTAATCATTCCTTTGAAATAAGCCCGTTTGCTCATTTCGAAAATAAATAGAAAATTCAATATAGGGGAGTTGAGTATGAGAAGAACAAAGATTTCAAAGTTATTATCTCTTTTTCTGATTTTGGTTTGTTTTAGCTTTAATTTAAATCTCCCGGTCAACGCTTTGGCCCTGCAGACTTTCATAAGTATGAAAGTAAATGATAATTTTATCAAAACCGACGCGCCGCCTTATATCAAAAACGAAAGGACATATGTTTCACTGCGTTTTGTCGCCGAGGCGCTTGGAGCTGATGTATCCTGGGTTGAAAGTGAAAAAAAGGTCCTGGTGGTTACGGAAAAAAGCCTTATGGAGCTATTTGCAGGGAAAAAGGAAATCCTTATTAACGGAGATACAGTAAATATTGATGCCGCCGTAGAGCTCAATAATGGCCATACCATGGTTCCAATAAGATTTGTTTCAGAAAATCTTGGCTGCAAAGTTGAATGGGATCCGAAATCTTACACGTTAAATATCAAAAATGATAAAATCGTTATTCCTAAATCGTTAATTTATACGAGAAACTACACCGACGAAGATCTTTTATGGCTAGCAAGAATAATTCATGTTGAAGGAAAAGGTCTATCAATCAACGCAAAAGTCGCAATAGCAAATGTTGTGTTAAACAGAAAAAACAATCCCGCATATCCCAATACAATTAAAGGCGTTATCTTTCAAAAAGGCGAACACACACAATTCCCACCCGCATTCAAATCTGGTTTTACAGAATTAATACCTACACAAGAATGTTTTGCAGCTGCAAAAATGGCGTTTGAAGGTGTAAACAACATTGGAAAGTGTCTGTTTTTCTGTGATGTCCCCTTCAAAAGCAAAAGAATTACTCTTTATAAGAAAATTGATGGAATGTACTTTTATTATTGAATTATGCAGTATCAGAAAGAAAACTGGTCAATTGGGCGTTTCAAAAGCTTCATATAAGGTAATGTAAAAAAATAAACTGGTCAACTGGTCGTTTCAAAGACTTGATATAATGGGTTTTCATCATAGAAACTTGAACAAGTAATTTTCTGAAACGCCCTAATTGGTTTTCATTATACAAAACTTGGAGCAAAGAATTTTTTGAAACGCCCTTTTTCTATAGTAAAATACCGTTAAATCGGTCATTTTGCTCATTCAAATTAAACGATCAAAAATGTTATTTTTACTTTTCTGTAATTATTTTTAACTATTCTGTAATTACT
>JAUZPS010000138.1 GCA_030705945.1 Bacillota bacterium | reverse complement strand
TATAAAATTAATCTTCCGTGGCGTTTCGTTAATCTGAGCGCTTTTTTCATCAATTTCTAGCTGTATTTTTTCTTCAAGCAAATTAATAAAAATCTCTTGGTTGATGTCTTTTACTTTAAGAATTGTCCCTAACATTAAAGTCCCTATTTCTTCTACTAAACTTTCATTATATTCTTTGTCAATTCCGCATTGAGCAAATATAGACAGGGTTTGGGGATATTTTTCTATGATATCTTTTATTCTAGTCTCGCTACTTATCTTCATACTAACACCTCATCTCAACGATTAATTATTAATTATTTATCTTTTTGAATATAACCCAAATTCCTTTTTCATCATCGCAAACTTCAAAATCAGAAATTCCGATTCGGTTTAGAATTGTTGTAAAGTGTTGAACATTATTACCCGCGACAAACTTTTCGCGGCTTTTAGGCCAATCGCTATCAATCTCTTTCATCTTTTTATCTACATTTTCTTTCATTAATTTATTTCCAAAGCCGCCCCCAATATAAGCAATGCCGCCATATCTCAGAACTCTGTATATCTCTTCAAAGCCTTTTTGCTGATCATCCCAAAACCATACCGATCCTCTGCTTATACATAAATCTATAGTATCGGACTTAAGTGGAATATTTATTGCGTCACCAAGAAGCGTCGAAGTTCTATCTGCAAGACCCCAGTTAAACGAGCGTTTTGACGCTATCTTTAAGGCGTCTTCCAATTTATCCATAAGTATGATATTCATATCCGTTATCTGAGCTATAGAGAGTCCTAAATGACCTCCTCCGCTTCCGATATCCAGACACCTGCCTGAGGTTATTCCTGTCTTTTCTTTAATCTGTTGAGCTATAATCGAATAAATAGGAAAAAATGGTCCGTTCGCAATTTCATCAAACTCATATGCTTTGCTTTTCATAAAAGACACCTCCAACATTTTGCCAATTAGGCATTATTTTAATATTTTATTTTAAAATTAAAAAACTCCAGCGACTTGTAGATAAGGTTAAATAAAAACCTTTATTATCTCGTCCTGGAGATTTATTTATTGAATTGTTTTGAAACGCCCTAAATTATAAACCATTTTAAAACGTGATGATTAATAATATATAAAAGTATTGTCAAATTTTTTATGCATGCTGTTCAGCAGCGGCTTGGCATAACTGAATATGGCATTACATAATTCAACTTGGATATAACGTTATGATGTGTTTTATCATGTTTTATTATATACTGATTAAATTAAAAAATCAATACCAAAATGCATAATAGATTTAGCATAATTTCATAATTGTAAAATGCTTTAATTGTTAATCAAATAAATATAGATAAATGGTGAAGAGAATTTTACATAAACATAGCGAGCATAAGCATCATTGCTCAAAAACAATATTTAAAAACCACATTAATAGCATTTGTTTTACAAATTCAATAAGTATTCCTCATGCTCATTTTGCAAGTTAAATGTGTAGCACTCGCAAATTTTGCTTTTTGATACATATATATTACCGATTATTATTTGCTTTTGACAGTCTGAATAGTTATAATATATATTAAATTGTGTATTGATGTAGCATTTCGTAATGTTATATCACTTTTAAATATAGGAGGGATTATTATGGATGATAATTCAGCTTTAACACCTCAGGAAGTAGCGGAAATACTAAAGATTGCTAAAAATACAGTATATGAGCTCGTAAAACGTGGAGAGTTGAATTCTTATAGGGTCGGAAAAAAAGTAAGAGTGGACATGAAAGATGTTTATGAATATAAAAATAAAACAAAAAATATCAAAAATGCTCACACTACTAAAACTCAAACAACAAATTCAATA
This sequence comes from Bacillota bacterium, assembly GCA_030705945.1. Lineage (GTDB taxonomy): Bacteria > Bacillota > Clostridia > Acetivibrionales > DSM-2933 > Pseudobacteroides. Next base: position 7,970 of record JAUZPS010000138.1, on the reverse strand, counting down.
CTTGGCGAAGAGCCTCTACGATACAATAGCTTTGTAATTTGTGGTCAGGATATACTTCTTGATATTCTCTCGCGTCATCTTCAATTGCATCCTAACGGGGTTCCTGCCCTACGGTCGTATGTAGGCAGTTATAATGGCCTCTACGCGCTGTATCAAGGCAATGTCCAAATGGCTACCGCTCATTTATGGGATGGAGACACCGGACTATATAATATTCCTTTTGTAAGAAGGATGCTCCCTGGAATTCCTGCGGTGATAATTCACCTTGCATGCCGTCTTCAAGGTTTCTATGTTGCAAATGGAAATCCTAAGGAAATAAAAGGATGGGAAGATCTGAGGCGAAAAGATATAACCATTATAAATCGTGAAAAAGGAAGCGGAACAAGAGTTCTGTTGGATGAGCAACTTAGAAAACTTGGCATAGCATCTAGAAATATTAAAGGTTATGATCGTGAAAGCACATCCCATCTTGCTATTGCAAGTACTGTAGCGCGTGGTGGCGCTGATATTGGTATTGGGAACGAGAAATCAGGATTGCAGGTAAAAGGCATAGATTTTATTCCGCTCCAAACCGAAAGATATGAATTAATCATAAAAAAAGAGGATATGGAAAAAGCTCCATTTGAAGCGGTTATTGAGATACTTCGCTCTCAGGAATTCAAAATGGAACTTGAGGGTATTGGCGGATATGACCTGTCTGAACTTGGGAAAGTTGTTGCTGAAATATGAGTCTGTAATGTTAGCGGTAGATTAATCGTAAATATGAATATTAAAATGCCTAAGACACTATATCTTGGGCGTTTTTTAATTTGCATAGTTAATTTAAAAGACAGATAATATTTATTTATATGTTTATTTCAAGTATTTTAATATTTCTTTATTCCACTTATCTACCAAACTGAATTAAGGGCGTTTCAAAAAATTTCTTGTTCAAGTTTATACGACGAAAACCCATTATATCAAGTTTTTGAAACGACCAGTTGCTAAGTTTTTTTGATACTACCTAATCTGATTTTTAAGAATTGGCTGATTAATATATACATGATTTAACATTATAAGCATATTTTGTTAATATGGCGTAAAAAAACTGGTATCTCTTAATGATAAAGAAATACCTTAATTGCAACTAATTATTTTTAATTCTAAGGAGCGAATGTCATGTTTCTTTCTTCTTATTGTACACTTATACCTTCCTATGTTAAGCTTGTATACATTTATGTAATATTACAAACACTTAACTGCATCTATCTTTATATAAGTATTATAGCATATATATAGAATAATTCAAATATATTTTTTATAAAAAGTAATAATATTTTATCAATTGTAACATTACTTTTGCGCTTTACACTTTTATTCTGCAATAGTTCTCATTTTACATCTATCTTTTGTAAATAATAAAAAGTCGCGAAAGTCAAATTACTCTTGACTATTCGCGAAATATTAAAAAACGAACACTTTTTTACATTACAGAATGTTGAATTCTATCTATTTTATAGGATAATCACTTGTTGTTTTATTAAAATGAACCGCTGCGATGATAACATCATTCATATTAACTGAACCATCAAGATTGAAATCACAATCAGTACTGTAGTTAACGCTGCCTGATGTGCTGTTAAAGGCTTTCGCAATTACTACAATATCTGACATATTTATCGTTCCGTCCTGATTACTATCTCCGCCCCAAAGTGTTATTGGTGAAGATTGAGTCGAAACAGTAACGTCGCTGCTATCAACAATAACATTCTGAATTGTTCTAGTTAATAATCCATTTTTCTTTATTGTTAAGCTGTAGCCGCTGCTATCTAATGGAATATTCGTGAACTTAAAGAACCCTTTTTCATCAGTTAATGCAGTCGAAGTATTATGAGCTCCGTTTAAGGTAACCTGAATATTTGACATAACTGAGCTTGAAGACGATGTTATGTCAGGTTTAATATACCCTGTGACAGTACCTACTGTGATACTGTTTGTAGGAGAAGGTGAAGAAGTAGGTTTAACAGTTGGAGACGAACCTCCTGGTTCTGGTCCATAAACCCTTACGCCATTATCATATACAGGTATATTCTTAGCTACAGAGCCTTCCCAACTTGTGGAAGCTCCAAGTCCCTGATATGAGAAGTCATTTGTATTATCCCACACATTGCCTGAAACCGGGAATGTTACGCTGAAATAAACATTCTTTTTAAAATCGTTAACACCGCCTGGATACATTTTAACACCGGTAAAGTCAATATTTATATAATAAATATTCTTTGCAGCGTCCCAAGGTATCAGATTTGAAATTTTCGCAACGCTTCCTGTATTTGCCTTTACTACGAAGTCCTCTGGTTTAAGTCCTGCTTTTACAGCTTCCGATATATCAACAAAGTATCTGCATGATAATTTATCGCTTACTCTCGCAGGCCACCCTGTCTGGTTTCCTAATGTTACGCTGAACTGAGCTGTGTTGCCTGCTGAAGAAACAGAAGCCATTGTGAGATACTCATCATCTATAGGAGTTTCAATCGCGTTGAAATTTTCAATTGGCGTTCCGCCGTATTTGTCGTACATTCTAGATAAAATTCCAACAAAACCAGCGTTATAGTCACACGCAACTTCATTATTTTCATAGTTCTTGACGTCATCGGTATAACCATCCGAACTTCCAGGTCCGCCAACAAGAGCGCCGTATAATACATGTCTGTGATAATTTGGTATATCACAATCAAGGTATCCCATCCATGAACCATGAGCAGTTCTGTGATGAGGGCGTTTTGGAGGATTAACGCCAAAACCTATTTCAAAGCTTCTTCCAGTGCTTCCTAATGCATAATCAACCTGGCTCTTTGCAAAAGATTTATAAGCGCTCACCTTTTCAGGACTGCATCCCTGCCAATCAGCATATACATCTGCTAAAAACGCCTCAGTAGTGGCATACCTTAAAGAACCCCATACATCAAGCCATGCAAGACCCTTTGGTGTATATGCAATCTTCTCGCTGCCTATACCTGCCCACCAGTCCAAGTGTCTTTCAATAGATTCTTTATATAGCGGCTTACCAGTTTCTCTGGCTAATAGCAATAACGCGCCGAAGAGTTTTTGATCCCAGCATTGAGCCCATTTATATTTAATATAAGACGTTACGCCTTCTTTTTCCCAATTAGACTCGAAAGACTGAGCTTTATCAAGGTAGGTTTTATCGTTTGTAGCTAAATATATCCACATAGACGCCCATGTGAGTTCATCATAAAACCCGCTCCACGATTGGTAGCAGCCTACAGCTGCAGTATAACCTTTATCGCTCCTTGTTGCGTCGGCAAAAGCAAATAACTGTTTGGCATGAAGCAAACACTTATCCGCATAAGTAGGATCTGTTGATTTAAAGATAGCGGCAGCAGAAGCTAAAGCGGCGGCGGCTTCTCCAACAACAGCAGAACCAGGATTTGCTTCTGTAATTACATATGATGGTCTTTGCATTACCTCATTCATTACTTCAGCAGGTCCCCACCATGAATGATCCACCTGACTGTCTCCAACCTGATAATAGTATACATTTGGGCTTGGATGACATTTTATTAAATAGTCAGTCGCCCATTTAATGTTATCCAGTATGTAAGGCAGTTGACCGCTCTTAACATATGCGTCCCTGCTTTCATAGACGCTCCATGAAAGCATTGTAGCAGTATATGCCATTGGGAGATTAAATTTCACATGATCTCCCGCATCATACCAACCGCCAGTGAGATCGATGTTGTTATCTGCTCCATCGGTCATTCCTGAATCACCGCGCCAGTTGTTACGTTTGTTGTCAGGCATTTTTCCTGAACGCTGAAATTCATAGAACATAATTGATTTTTGCAGAGCTTCGCCATAGTTGTAATTCGTGGCTGCGTTCACTACAGGCTGCGGTAATGTAATTGACGTAGTCAGCAGTAACGAAGCTGTTAATACAGAAATCTTTTTTAAAAACTTTCTTTTCATATTTGCCTTATACCCCCTACTTTATATTTTTTATATATAATTGCCTATAGACCAGTTATTTTTCGCCTATGTGAATCAAAAGTATGCTGGATAATCAGAGGAAGATTTTCCAAAATGTCTCGCTATTAAAATTACATCATTCATATTGATTGCTTTATCGCTGTTGATATCTGCAAATTTATTGTACTTTGCATTTTCATATGTAGTATTGAAGGCTTTTGCCAATTCTATAATATCACTCATGTTGATTATATTATCCTGAGCTCCTGCGATAGGTAAATCTCCAGCCCACATATAAAGCGTTGATGTAGCTGAAAATATCATCCTGTCTTGACTTACGGACACCTTATCGACGAATCTTGTTAAATATCCAGGTTTTGATATCTTTAATGTATATGTTGCGTCATATAGCGCAGGTACGTTTTTGAGCGCAAAACTTCCATTAGTATCGGTCATAGCGGAAATGCCTATTCCTTGAACCTCAACTTTAAATCCTTCCATAACATTGCTCGTTCCGGCTTCAGGACCTACATATCCGGAAACAGTATACCCTGTGGACGTATTTTGAGTTGGTGAAGCTACAGGAGTTGCAGTTGGAGTCACAGCAGCAGAAACAACTGGCCCCCCTGGAGGCTCTTCTCCAAAAAGCTTTTTACCTTTTTCATATACGCAGATATATTTGGTCTTTGCTGGTGTTGCGCCATTTCCAGGCATTTCGGTATATGAGTAATCATTTTTATTATCCCAGAAGCTTGTTCCATCAGGAGCTGAAAACCTTAATTGAGCTTCCTTCTTATATGCCGACTGACCTCCTGGATAGAGTTGAACACCGCTGTAATCTACATCAGTATAGTAAATATTATTAGCGGCATCCCAAGGCAATAGTCCTGACGTTTTTCCAGATAGGCTTGAATTTGTCGTAACTCTAATATCGCTTACTTTATATCCTGCTTTAATAACTTCTGAAACATTAATAAAATATCTTGCCACCAAATCATCAGTCATTCTGGCAGGCCATGCTGTCCTGTTATTCATAATAAGCCTGATATCTACATATGAATTTCCATACCCGTTAAGAGCAGCTTCAACAAAGAATTCATCATCTATTGGTTTTTCATTTGCGTTAAAGTTTGGTATAGGATCTCCACCATATTTACTATAAAGCTTCGCTAAAATACCTACAAAACCAGCGTTATAATCGCAGGCAACCTCATTATTAGTGTAGTTCTTAATTTCATCGGTATAATCATCTGTATTACCTGGTCCACCAACAAGGGCTCCATACAGGACATGTCTGTGATAATCAGGAACATCCATATTATCATACCATGAACCATGAGCTGTTCTGTGATGAGGATGAACCGGAGGATTAACCCCATAACCGCAAACATAACTTCTTCCTGTGCTTCCTAACGCATAGTCAACCTGACTTTTTGCAAAATCCATATAAGTTTTTGTTTTTGTTGTATCCGCTCCTGACCAGTCACTGTATACTGAAGCTAAAAACGCCTCGGTTGTGGCATACCTTAAAGAACCCCACTGATCGAGCCAAGCAAGTCCTTTTGGAGTATAATTTATCTTCTGACCATTAACTCCAACCGTCCAGTAATCAAGATGCCTTTCGATGCATTCTTTATATAATGGCTTATTTGTCAATTTTGCAAGAAGAAGGAGAGCTCCCATCAATTTGTCATCCCAGCAGTGCCCCCACTTGTATTTTATTGTTGTGGTTTGCTGTTCTCTAGCCCATTGAGGCTCATAGGATTCGGCTTTATCAAGGTATGTCTGATCCTTTGTAGCTATATAAAGCCAAGCATTTGCCCATGTGAATTCGTCATAGAAGCCGCTCCATGATTTATAAAAGTCATTTGCTACTGTATATCCTGCATCACTTTTTGTTGTTTCAGCAAAGTTTAACAATTCCTTAGAATGCTTTAAACAAGTAGCTGCGTATTGTGGATTTGAATCTTGGAAAATTGCGGAGGTTGCAGCTAATGCCGCTGCGGCTTCACCTGCAACTGTTGATCCTGGATTTGTCAGATCAACCTTATACGAAGGTCTTGCCATCGGGAGAACTTCACATGGTCCCCACCATTTATGGTCCGCATTTCCATCACCCACTTGGAAGTAGTATTCATTTGGAGCTGTGTGGCATTTTATCAGATAATCTGAAGCCCACTTAATGTTATCAAGTATGAATGGAAGCTGGCCGCTTTTTACATACGCGTCACGATATTCATAAACACTCCATGCAAGCATTGTAACTGTATAAGCCATTGGCAGATTGAATTTTACATGATCTCCGGCGTCAAACCATCCTCCAGTCAGATCAACATTGTTGTCTGCTCCGTCGTTTAAAGCAGAATCTGCTCTCCAGTTCATTCTTTTGTTTTCCGGCAATTTACCTGAACGCTGAAATTCATAGAACATTATAGCTTTTTGCAAGGCTTCGCCATAGTTGTAATCAGCCGCTCTGGCTACCGGTTGTGGAACTATTAACACAGTTGCTACAAGCGATAATACAACTATAAGTGAAAGAAGTCTTGAGCCTTTCTTATCACTGAGCATAATATCCCTCCCGTTATAATTTTTAAAAATCAAATCAATTTAACACATAATTTTGTCTATTTTATCGCATTAAGTATAACACTTATACTAAAAGTTCATCAATTGTTCCATTTGGCATATAATAAACATATTTGCTTTTGAATTGACAGTTGAAATGTTTTGCGTTAGAAACTTCCAAAATAAACAAAAATACCAATAAGACTATAGGTAAGTTGCCAATAGCTTTATTGGTAAATAAACTTTATAAAAGTTTTCTTATATATATTTTACTCATACTTATTGTTCAAATCCCTAAATTCCGTCGGTGTCATGCCGGTAATCTTTTTGAAGGTCTTTGAGAAATACTGCGAGTCCGAGAAACCTACAAGTTGAGCAACTTCATAAGTTTTATACTTTCCGTCCTTTAACAATTCTTTGGACTTTTCAACTCTTATTTCTGTAAGAAAGTCAATAAAGCTTTTACCTAGTTCTTTTTTAAACATTCTGCTAAGATAAAAGGAACTTACATATATATTTTCAGCAACTCTGCCTAAAGTTATCTGCTCGTTATAGTGATTGTTAAGGTAGTCAACTGCTTTTTGAACCATTAATTTGATCCGTTTGTTATTGAAATTATTGATTTTTGACGCAACATCTATTGCGACATCCTCTACTAATAAGTATAAGTCCTTTATGTTTTCACAGTCTTCAGCGTATAAATAAAAACTGCTAAGCTTATTTGAACTAGAAGTTCCCCTATCATCTTCAGCAGCGTTAACCGATATTCTGATGTTATTAATAGAAGAAGTTAAATTTACAAAAAATGATTTTAAATAAGCTCTATTCTTTTCGTTTTGTTCCATAGATAAAATGAATTCATTTATAAAATGAAGCTTGCTTTTTACCTCGGTAAGATCTCCGGATTTAATTCCTGCAAGAAGTTCATTGCTATATGTCTCGAGCGCGGAATAATTCTCGTATTTGAAAAAGGAATTTAAATCCTTATAAAATATCACTAGATTATTTCCTAAATAAAACTTAAATCTGAGCGCATCATAACATTCCTTAAGTTTGGAGGGTAAATCCAATGCCTCCGAACCTTCCGTGCTTACAGATACAGAAATATTAAAATCATAATAGCTCTGTATTATTTGCTGCAGACCAAGGCATTTTTCTTCAACTAATTTTACATACTCTTCATTATACTCATTCATGTGCAATATGAATGCTGTCCTTTTGCTTTCCAATGAAATGCTTATAACATCAAAACTATCAGAAAACAGGTCTTTAAAGGAATTGATTATTCCAAGCTGATGCAATGGTTTATATCGGTCAAAGTCTCCGTCATTATCATCTTTGATTTCATTTTCTACAAGTATTAAGAAAAAAGTTGTTATTTTAAGTCCGAATAAATCCATTTTAGACATAATATCTTTTGGGTCTTTATTTATACCGTA
>JAUZPS010000137.1 GCA_030705945.1 Bacillota bacterium | reverse complement strand
TCCTACAAACGTTATATCATAAGATTTCATTTTCAACCCCCACAACAGTTTTAAATTTTTAACTTCATTGCAAATCAAGTACCTTCCATACTTTTTGAGGACTCTGTCTTTATTTCTCAAATATGTTATAATTATAATGCTTCTGATATTGTAAATTCTAATATAATTTTGCTTATATTTAACACATTATTGCTACCTTGTGTAAATATCCAAAGATAATATGAAATGGAGGAGTGAAATGCATTGAGTGAAAAAAATATACTTAAGGAGAATGTCATCCACGGAAACACCTCCTTCCCAATATGTGTATACAATAATGATGTTGGCTACAATGAACATCTGCTTGATTACCATTGGCATAATGAAATTGAATTCCTCTATTTGAGTAAAGGTAAAGCTGTTTTCCAAGTTGATTCCACACCGATAGAACTACATGAGAATGAGGCAATTTTTATAAATCGTGGAGAAATACATTCAGGATATTCTCTTGATCACTCTTATTGTGTATATTATTCTATTGTGTTTTCTTTGGAAATGCTTTATAGCGCTCCTCAGGATGTTTGTTACGATCGATATTTCAGACCATTAATCAGCGGTAAATATAAGCTTACGAAGAAAATTACTGGCGCGGAAAGTTGGGAAAAAGAAATCTTGGTACAGATTAAAAATATAATCAAATCCTTTGCTGAAAAATTCAGTGGCTATGAAATGGATATCAAATCCTCAATCCTAAAGATTTTTTCGCTTGTTTACTCAAACAACGCTATAGTGTTTCTGCAAGAAAAAAACGAAAGTTTAAAGCGCTATCAAACCGAAAGACTTAAAAGGATATTAAATTTTATAAAGGAAAACTATCGAGATAAAATTAGTATCGAAGTACTATCTAATGAAGTTAATTTAACCCGCTATCACTTTTGTCGTATTTTCAAATCGCTTACTGGTCAAACTCCAATTGAATATATTAACTACTTTCGGATTAATCAGGCCCTAAGACTTCTAGAGGATGAAAATCGTAAGATTGCAAATATTGCTGTGGAAGTCGGCTTTGATAATTTTAGTTACTTTATTGAAAAATTTAAAGAATATAAGAATTGTACGCCTTCTGAGTACAGAAAATCCATACTTTAGGAATGATTGAAAAATTACTTCCGAATCAATTTCCATATTCAAATATAAATAAAGGCATTCTAACTTTATTGGCCTTTATTGGCTAATGAAATTGTTCGTCTGATAAAAAGTATGATATAATCAAAGCACATTTTTTTATTTCATATTTTGGATTATTTATTTTACAATAAACATTTTACATTGCTTTTAATATTGCAAAATAAATAGCTAATCAAGAAATTGGAGATGAAAAAGTTAAACATATGGGTTATTTAATTTCACATTTTAAAGTTATGTCCTTAAAAACCAAAATTTTTATTTTTTATGCAGCTATTCTTTTAGTATCCTTGTCTATTTTTGCCCTTCTGACCATAAAAATTTCAAATGAGGCAATAGTTAAAAAAGCAACTAAAAATGCAGAAAGAGAATTATCCCTTATAAACAATAGTCTTCTGAATATGACTCAAAACTCCGAAGACTATGTAAGGATATTAACTACAGATAATAAATTGCAAAATCAGCTCGAAAGTATAAAGAATGATAATATAGATTCGCTTGTTAATATTGAGGTGGAAAAAACCTTATCAACTGCAATAAGTAATGTGGTTCAACCAAATACCTATATAGCCGCGGCAAGCATCATGTCGTCAAAACGAATTTTATTTGAAATAGGTTTTGTCGACAACTCTAGTATTTATCCCATCTTAAACAACAATATGATAAATATTATAAATCAAAACAAAACACCTACATGGACTGGATTAATAAAAATAAAATATAAATACGGAGGAAATGAAAATGTATTTGCTATAACAAAAAAAATTATAGGTAGGGACACTGGCCATACTTTAGGAATAGCAATACTCTATTTAAGGGAAAAAGATATTGCAGCCATATACCTTAACAACATAGTAAATCATGATGATAGATTCTTTATAATCGATAATCAAAGAAATATTATATCCACTCAAGACAAAAACGAATTATTCAAGAAATTTGATGAAGAGAAATATTTAGGTAATAACAAACTCAATGAAGTTTCCAATATTAAGAGCCTTATCAGAAATATTGGCGGAAGGCAGACTTTAGTAACCGTTCAGGATTTTAAAAAGCTTAATTGGAGAATTGCCAGTATTATTCCCCTTGATGAGATCACCTATGAAAATAAAGGAATGACCAATCTCATTTTAATTTTTGGTGTAATATGCCTTATATGCGCGTTTATTGCTTCATATTTATTATCATATACAATATCGAAGCCGATTTTAAAACTCGTAAATATAATGAAAGAAATTAAATCCGGAAATTTGAAACTCAGAGCTGATTTTAATTCCAAAGGCGAAATTGGTATGCTTGAGGACGGGTTTAACAGCTTGATGGATAAAATAAACAGTTTACTTGATCAGGTTTATAATGAGCAGAAATTAAAACGGGAGAATGAATTCAAGCTTTTACAATCGCAAATTAAGCCTCATTTTTTATACAATACCATAGAAACTATTATTTCTTTTATTAAGCTGGGCTTGAAGGATAATGCAATGATGACTGCAAAATACCTTGCTGGATTTTATAGAATTTCTTTAAGCAAGGGGAATGATATAATTTCAATTGGAGATGAAATGCAACTTATTGATAATTATCTATCCATTCAAAAGCTCAGGTATGTAGAATACTTGGATTACCAGCTAGACTTTGAAGATAGCATATTGAAATATCAAATACCCAAGTTGACTTTGCAGCCTCTCGTAGAAAATTCAATTTATCATGGCTTAAAACAGAAAGACGAAAAGGGCTTATTAACGATTAGAGGCTATTATGATCAGAATATAATAAAGATAGAAGTTATCGACGATGGAATAGGAATGACTGAAGAACAGATCTACAAGGTTCTTTACCGACCGTCAAAAGATCAAAAGAGTAAGGATTTCGGAGTATACAGCGTAGATTCAAGATTGAAACTGCTATACGGGGAAGAATTTGGTATAGACATCGAGAGCAGGATTAATGAGTATACAAAGGTTATTGTGAGATTACCAGTAACTACAATTTAGGAGTGGAAACATGTTAAAAGTGATGATTGTGGATGATGAATACTATTTCAGAGAGGCGCTAAAGATATCAATTCCTTGGAACGAACTTGGTTTTGAGATTTGTGGTCAAGCAAAAAACGGTAAAGAAGCTCTTGAAAAGGTGCCGTTATTAAACCCAGATATAATAATTGTGGATATTAATATGCCAATTATGGATGGGTTGGAATTTGCGCGCAATATCATGGAAGCAGGCATCAACAGCAAAATCATTATCTTAACGGGTTATAGCGAGTTTAACTATGCAAAACAGGCGGTTCAGCTAAAAGTCAATAATTATATTTTGAAGCCTGTAAACGAAGAAGAACTTATAAATTCATTACTTAAATTAAAAAAGCTTATAGAGAATGAAGTAAATATTAAAATTGAGTTTGACCAATTAAAGCAGCAAGTCCGAGAGAGTCTTCCTTTATTAAAGGAAAAGTTTTTAAATGAGTTGATACAAGGAAATTTAATTAAAAAAGAAACCGAAACTCTGAAAAAAATGGAATATCTTAATATTAATATTTCTTCAGATTATTACCTTGTAGTAACTATTGAATTGGATTATGAAAAAAATTTAGACTGGAATGACGAAGACAAACAATTATGGAAATTTGCAGTTTCCAATATTACAAGCGAAATTCTAGGTGAACAGTTTGTTTTTGCCACGTGCTACGATATAGAGGACAGGATATGCATAATTATATGCAAAAATGCGATTGAGAACAATTGTGATTTCAATCTACTCATTGAGAACAGATTGGATCAAATTAGATCTGAAGTTTTTAAGCATCTGAGTTTCACTATAACCATAGGAGTTGGAAGTGAAAAAAAAGAATTGTTTGACATTTCTTCATCTTATAAGGAATCAATAGTAGCTTTGAAGAATAAGATGACCATTGGCAAAAACAAAGTAATTTTTTACAGCTTAGTATCAGAATCAAGTATAAAAGAAAACCTGTTTACTGTTGAACATAGAAGCGAGCTCTTGATGAATATGCGCACAGATAATGACAATGAAGTCCAAAACCTTATATCACAGATTTTTGATAAGATGCAAAAGGATAGTATCCACTATGATTTACTGTTTGTGGTTTGTATCGAAATGATATCGGTGTGCCTTGAATTTATCATAGAAGTGGGTTTAAGTTTTAAGGACATATTGCCTGACAATAAGCTTAGTATTATTGAGGAAATACAGTCGAAAAAGTCAATAGATGAAATGAAACGATGGATTAAAGAGATCTATACAATTACACTTGAAACCATAAAACAGAATAAGAGTTCTAAAGCGTCAAAGCTAATTGAAGAGGTAAAAAGTTATATACATGACAACTATCATAATAATGAGTTAAGCATAGACGAAATTGCAAAAAAACTATTTGTAAATTATGCGCATCTATGCTTCATTTTTAAGCGTGATGTAGGAATAACAATCAATGAGTATTTAACAGAATTCAGAATAAAGAAGGCAAAGGAGCTTTTTGACAATGGAAACTCACTAATTCTTAATGTTGCAAGCAAAGTAGGTTATGCTGATGCTAACTACTTTGGGAAATGCTTCAAAAAGCATTATGGACTGACACCAAGCAGATACTTGGAAAACATAAGACAGTAACGAAAATTTTATAAAAGCTGAAATTGTAAGGCTTTGGAGCAATAGCGCTTCAAAGCCTGTTCTTTTTTAGCAGTTTACCTAAATTACTTCTCCCGATATTTTTCTTTGTTCACAAATAATATTCTCTTCAACACAAAAAGCCTTGGTTGTAAAATTAGAAAGTAATCCGAAAATAAAGTTTAAGTACCATGGTAAATTCTTTATCATCATCTAAAAAAATCAAGGGGGGTAAAAAATGATTAAGTTAGTAAAACTAATGTCTATTGTATTATCTTTGACGATGTTAATTTCTTTGGCAGCCTGTGGAGGATCTTCGAAAGAAACTGATACTAAAGCTTCTGATACTAAAGCTTCTGATACTCCTAAGGAATCTTCAAATTCTACCGAAAAAGTCAAACTTAAATTCCTTTCTTTAAGCGCTGACGAAAACAGAAACAATATTCGCGAGAAATATATCAAAGCAAATTTAGAAAAAGAATTTCCGAATGTTGAAATTGAATATGATTTGGGCGGCGGCGGACAGGATTATGCAAATAAACTGAAAGCTTACAACGCATCTGGAGATATGCCTGATGTATGGTTTTCTGAGCAAAACCTTTCTTCCGTTGTTGTTGAAGCAGGCAATGCGTTGGATTTGCTGCCATATGTTCAACAGACTGGCTTTGATAAGAAATTCAAAATGCCAGATATAGTCGCGCCAGATAAAAACGGAAAGCTTTATTGTGTTCAACCTGGAGCGGATCAATATTTCACGCCTAGATTGTGGTATCACAAAGACGTATTTACAAAGAACAACATTCAACCTCCGAAAACTTTCGACGAACTTGTAAAGGCTTGTGAAACCCTCAAGGCTAAAGGAATTATCCCGATTTCCATTGTTGGAAAAGATGGCTGGACTCCAAATCTACATATGCTACAGACTATGATTATGGCAGAGGATCCACAGGTTGCCCTTGATTTGGTAAATAACAAGACCGATTTCAGCAATCCTGTAGTTAAAAACGCTTTAGGTAGAATCCAGAAGTTGGTACAGGTCGGCGCGTTTGCTCCTGGCGTCACAAACATAGATTATGGTCCTGCAGTTGAAATGTATACTTCAGGAAAAGCTGCTATGTTGGCAATGTTCACATGGGAAACAGGCAATCTTGAAAAGTCATCTCCAGACACAGATTTTGTTCCTTGGCCATCTGCTAAAGATGGAGTTGATCCAAACGGAGCAATTCAGTATTGGGGAGCTCCTTTAAGCGGATATCTGGCATCAGCTAAATCCAAGAGTCCTGAAATGGCTGCAAAGTTCGCAATGTATTGCGCGACTCAGGATGCGCTATACTACAATACAGAGCAAAAAGCTCCAACAATGCTTGATACTGGAGTAAAAATCGAAGGCATTTCACCATTATTGCAGAAGAACCTTGATCAGTTCAATTCTGCAAAGATAAAAATTCCATCATTGTGGTCTGCTATATTTAATACGCAGATGTCAGCAGAAATTGCAACTCAGAACAGCAAGCTTCTTACAGGCAAATACTCGCCTGATGATTATATCAAGGCTATGAATCCAGTATGGGCTGATAACTTCAAATAATAGTAATAAATTGTATTCAAACATTTACAATATTCAGAATTTAATGCCCCTATATGATCAATTTATCATATAGGGGCAATTAATAAGGGTGATATTAATGAACAAGCTTTTTAGCAACAAGATGGCAATATTCATATTCACATTCCCAGCGTTACTATTGTTTACAGCGTACGTAGTATTTCCGATTATTCCTGAACTGATTATTAGCTTTCAAAAAAATGATGGCTTCAAAAGTATGGGCTTTGTTGGGATATCAAATTATATTGAAGTTCTTAAATCAGGTACTTTCTGGAAATCAAATGCAAATACTTTTATTATTGTGCTTATATCCACATTTATTGGCCTTCCGATATCATTGCTTCTTGCGTTACTTATGGACAGACAATCAGATAGGTTCAGAAGGTTTTTCAAAGCCACCAGTGTATTTCCAGCAGTACTTTCAGTAACAGTTATCGCGCAAATGTGGATAGCGTTATATGAACCCCAATGGGGTCTGTTTAACAGCATGCTTAGAGCAATAGGGCTGGGAGGTCTGGCCATGGAATGGTTGTCTGATGAGAGAACTGTAATTCTTGCAATAACAGCATCATTCCTTTGGCAATATCTAGGTTTAAACGCATTGTTGTTTTATGCGGGAATAAAGTCTATTCCCAAGACCTATTATGAAGCAGCTTGCATAGATGGCGCCAGTTTTGTCGTATCCAGCTTGAAAATAACGATCCCGCTTTTACAAGATGTAATCAAGTATGTTCTTGTTCTGTAAATTCTAGGATGTATGTCTCAGTTTGCGCATGTTAGAATTATGACTTCCGGTGGTCCCGGAGATGCTTCAAGGACAGTTATTTATCAATTGTATTATAAAGCGTTTTCAGCATCTAATTATGGTCAGGGATGCGCCATAGCAATATTGTTTGTAATAGAATGCATAATAATAACAGTTTTTATTAACAAATTTGTTGCAAGAAAAAAATAGAGTTCTAATTGTAGGGGGTATTACATAATGGAGACAAAAACGGTTAATATTTTGATAAAAATTATATTGATATTATTAGGAGTATCATTTCTATTCCCCTTATATTGGATGATAAACTTATCTTTCAAAACAAAAAGTGAAGTATACGACAATCCCTTTGGTTTACCTCATCAATTCAATTTCACGAATTACTTTGACGCGCTTGAAAAGTTCAACTTTTTAAGATACTTCACCAACAGCATAATATACTCCGTTAGCACAATTGTAATTACTGTTCTGATTGGAAGCATGTTTGCATATTGCATAAGCAGAATGACCTGGAAGTTTAAAGGTTTTGCGTTGAGTTATATCGCCTTAGGCTTGATTATTCCAGTTCAGGTGGTAATTATACCAATTCTCACTATGACGAAAGCAATAGGTTTGAAGGGTACACATCTGGGTTTGATATTACCATATGCCGCCTTTTCATTATCCTCATGTGTACTGATGTTCTATGCTTTTTTCAGAAACTTGCCAATGGAACTTGAAGAAGCTGCCTGTATTGATGGCTGCAATATTTATCAAACCTTCTTCAGAATCATGTTTCCGGTGATAAAGCCTGCTATTGCAACCCAATGCGCCTTGATATTTATGAATATTTATAATGAGTTCTTTTTAGCTTTTATTCTTGGGGCTGATGATAAAATAAGACCTTTGACTGTTGGCCTGTTGAACTTTTTTGTGAGTATAGGAGTTTCTCATTGGGGGCAGATCGGGGCTGCGATGATAATTACAAGCTTGCCGACGATTATTGTATATTTAATCGGAAATGAGCAGATAGAGAATGCTCTTACTGCAGGAGCAATTTTGAAATAACTGGCGGATTTACTGATTTCTAAAATCCGATTATAAGATTGCTTTATTGTTGCCTTGGAAAATTATCCCCCAGCAAAGCTGTTTTTTTAAAAAAGGAGATAAGTATGAACATGATTTTATCTGAGCATGTTTTATCTGATATTTTTGTAAGATATTTAAGAAATAGCGCGGGAAATATTGGATTTGAAATTCTACCTGTAAATCTAAAAGAAAGGGCAGTATCCCTAAAGAAGTATAATATTGATTCACTTATTCAGGTTTATATTAGGGGAGATAATTTTTCTGGAGGGTTTGCAAATGGTCATACCATGAGAAATGGACAATCAACATTGTCTTTGTTATATGACAGTCAAAACGTGGAATTCAAAAACAGCGCGCATATAATAACAACTACATTGAAGAATGAAAGCGGACATGTAGCAGAGCATATTCTCACATACCACGAAGGTTTAAAGGCCTTAGAGGTAAGAACGGAATATTCCAATGAATCTGATAAGCCAATTCATTTGGAAATGATGTCTAGTTTTTCCATATGTGGGTTAACTCCTTTTGTTGAGGGCGAGGCTCCTGAGAGCATGAATGTTCATAGGATTCGGAGCTGCTGGAGCAACGAGGGAAGAGTTATAACGGAAACAGTTGAGGATCTTCAGCTTGAGCCGTCTTGGTCAGGTTATGGCGTCAGATCAGAAAGATTTGGTCAGATCGGATCCATGCCTGTAAGAAAATACTTCCCGTTTTTAGCTGTAGAAGATACTGTTACAGGGGTAACCTGGGCTGCTCAGTTGGCATGCGCGTCTTCCTGGCAGATGGAAATTTACAGAAGGGATGATGCATTATGCATTTCCGGAGGTCTTGCTGATTTTGATTTTGGTCATTGGATGAAAACATTGATGCCCGGAGAAAAAATCCAAACACCTTCTGCTTATATCACTGTTGGCATCGGAGGATTGGATGAGATATCGCAAAGACTTTTGACCATACAAAAATATAGCTTTGAGAAGATAAATAAATTCAATAAATTGCCGGTTCTATTCAACGAATTCTGTACTACATGGGGAGTTCCATCTCATGACAATATCAAGAGAATTTTAGAAATTCTGAAAGGAAGAGGAGTAAATTATTTCGTTATAGATGCTGGCTGGTATGCTGATGAGGTAAAAGGCTGGGAATGTACAAATGGAGATTGGATTGTCAGTAAAGAACTGTTCCCATATGGTTTGGAGAAGACTGTTTCAATGATAAAAGAGGCTGGAATGTTGCCTGGAGTCTGGTTTGAGTTCGAAGTCTGCGGACCATTGGCTGACGCATTTATGAACAAAGATCATCTTTTAAAGAGAAACGGTCAGTTGATAAGGTCAGGAGAAAGATATTTCTGGGATATGGCTGATCCATGGGTTGTTGACTTTCTGAGTGAAAAAGTCATATCAATGCTCAAGAAATATGAATTCAAATATTTAAAGGTAGACTATAATGAAACTATTGGCATAGGGTGTGATGGCCGCGAGTCATTGGGAGAAGGCCTGAGACAACGGATTCTTGCTACGCAGGCATTCTTTGAAAAAATAAGAAAAGAAATTCCTGATATTGTTATTGAAAACTGTTCTTCAGGCGGACACAGGCTTGAACCATCTATGCTCTCGTTATGTGA
>JAUZPS010000136.1 GCA_030705945.1 Bacillota bacterium | reverse complement strand
GGTATATATTTTGCAATATAAAAATGGATGTAAAATGTTTATTGCAAAATATATAGGTAATATAAAAAAAACTTAGCAATTGGTCGTTTCAAAAACTTGATATAATGGGTTTTCATCATAGAAACTTGAACAAGGAATTTTTTGAAACGCCCTTAATCTTATATATAAATATTGACTTATGGTTAATGTTGTAGGGAAATGTTACCATGTGGTTGATGAATAAAAACGATAGAAATGGTAGAATATATTAATTGTTTAAATTTAATGAGAAAATATTGGGAAACTTTATAATACTGTGGTATAATAAATTCTGATAAAAGCATAAGGAGGGAAAAAAATGACTGAAGAAAGAGATGACGTAGTAGTTCTAGTTGATGAAAACGGTGAAGAAGTTGAATTTGAACATCTCGATACAATCGAAATGAATGGTAGTGAATATGTGGTTCTGTTACCTGTCGAGTCAGAGGAATTAGAAGAAGAAGAAGAGAGTGACACAGACGAAGTACTTATTCTTAAGATAGAACATAACGAAGAAGGTGAAGATTCTTTTATCAGTGTTGATGATGATGAAGAATTGAACAAAGTTTTTGAAGAGTTTAGAGTGAGAATGGAAGACGAATTTGATTTCTCGGAATAATACTTTTTAAAAATTTAAAATTTATAGAAAAAAAGTGACAGAGGGGCATTGAAATAGCAATTGTATAGTTACATATTGTACATACAGTTTGTTATACACAAGTCCTTCTGTTTTTATTTAAGACTTTTTAAGGGCGTTTCAAAAAATTCCTTGTTCAAGTTTATATGACGAAAACGCATTATATCAAGTTTTTGAAACGACTAGTTGACTATATAAGTTGCGAAAAAGATTTTACATTAAAAATGCAGTTAATACGTCTGCATTTTACTATCAAAGTTGAACTTTTCGCAACTTATGAATCAAGTTTATATTTTGCAATATAAAAAATTGATGTAAAATGTTTATTGCAAAATATATAGTTATTTTTTTGATACTACCTATATAAAAGCACTATTAATCTTACATTTGACGGAGCAAAATAACGAACGCTTTAACGTTATTTTGCGATAGGCAAATGTAAAAGATTAATTGCTTTTTATATAATTTATCTTACTCAACTTATTTAGTAAATCAATATATATGCCGAAATATTATATGCTATAAATTGGTTGTGTGGCAGATATGGGATATGGTATAAATATTGAAATAAGATAGGTGATTATATGCATGAAGGCCATAGAAAAAGACTCAAAGAAAGATTCCTTCGTGAAGGACTTGACAGCTTCGAATCGCATCAGGTTCTGGAATTGATTCTTTTTTATTGTATACCTAGACGGGATACAAACGAGATTGCTCATAATCTTATTAAAAAGTATGGATCACTTTCAGGAGTCTTTGAAGCAGATATAAAGGATCTGGAAACGACGGAAGGCATTGGGGAGAATTCTGCATATTTGCTATCGTTGATACCTTCAATCGCAAGAAGATATTTTAATGATAAGTGGGGTACGAAGCCGGTAATAGATAGTTCCGTCAAAGCAGGACAGTTTGCGGTGTCAATATTTATGGGAAGAACATACGAAGCTTTCTATCTCATTTGTTTGGATAGCCAAAATAGAGTAAATTTTTCTGCGTTAATTCAAGAAGGCACAATTAATGAATCGCCAGTTTACCCTAGACTTATTGTTGAAACGGCATTAAGGCATCAAGCCAATAGCGTTATTTTAGCGCATAATCATCCAGGAGGCAGCATGAAGCCTTCACAGGCAGATATTGAGGTAACTGAACGGATTAGGGTTGCTTTAGAAGCTATTTCTATTTTTGTTATAGACCATATCATAGTGGCAGGGGATAAGTATGTAAGTTTTGCAGAAAAAGGATTGATTAGAAGATAATTATATAAAAAGCAATTAATCTTTTACATTTGCCTATCACAAAATAACGTTAAAGCGTTCGTTATTTTGCTCCGTCAAATGTAAGATTAATAGTGCTTTTTATATAATTATGGTATATTAATGTTATCTTATGTGGAAAGATTCAAAAAATAAAATAAAAGGGTTTGTCTGATTGAATCAGACAAACCCCTTTAATATTACATGTAAAAAGTTACTATTATTTTATTTATTACATTTCATCGATTTTTACATGATCATTGACAAAGTCGCTGTTATCAAAGTAATTCTTACCGAGAGCATATCCAAAAGTTGAGTCTAAGTTTATCCATTTATTTTCATCAGCAAGATATACTTCATTCCATGCATGATATTCCTGACGCTTTCCTGAAACATAGTTCCCTCTGATTACCTTTGTCTCAAGACCAATAGATCTTCCTAGAGCTGCATAAAGGGTTGAAAAATCATAACAGACTCCTTTTTTGGTTTTAAAAGTATTCAATGCGCCATAGTTATCACTAAAATCATTTGCTAATTGCCTGCGATATTTATCATAATCGTATTTAATATTTCTTGTGATCCAGTTATATATATTCTTAGCTTTATCACGGTCTGTTTTGGAAAGCCTTGTAAGACGCTTAGCCAAATCCGATATTCCGGGATAATCACTTTCAACATCTTTTGTTGGAACAAGGAACTTGTTGACATCGCTTACGTTTTCAACAGTTACTTTTGGGCCATACGTATACTTTCTGCCTTCAAGGTTGACCATAATATCTACTTCATAATTTCCTTTTCCTTCTGTAAACCAAATGCTTTCATTAAATTTACCGTTTTGAAGATTAATGTCAAACCACTCCTGATAGGAATCTTTGATGACCAAAGCCTTAATCTTTGCATTGGATGTTTGACCTGAGAGAGTAATTTTTCCATTGACCTGGGAAGAAATTTTAGTTAGCGTTACTCCGTTTTCAACTATGGAATTTCCTTCCGCATTGGAAATTTGGAAAGGTGTAAAAGTGAATAAAGAAATGATACTGAAAATCAAAAAAAACTTAATAAAACGGCTCATAATAAATCCCCCTTTTTCGGTTACTCAGCCATCATGGTTTGGAAAGGGATGGATTTGTTAGCAATTAAACCGCGCTTCCAGGTGATTATGAATATTCACTATTTGAGTGAGCATTCTATAGCTAATTACTGGAAATTTAGTTTAGTTGTAACTTGAGATTACTTGAGTTTATGTAGAATTATCTTAAGATAAAGACACCTTGTTGTTAAAATTCAGCAGAGGTTATCTTTTAAAAGCATAACAAAAGCATAACCCAACGCTTTTTTTAATAATTTGAAGTAAACCTACAAATGGAATCTTTAATTTAAGAATAATACATAGATTAAACTCGAAGTGATTTCAAAGGCTTTCCAAACGTTAGACCTGAAGTTTTGCGTCCCTTTCTTTCGAAAGGTTTGCCGTTGTCGAAAGGGCTTTACATAATTAATTAGGCAAATATACATAATAAAAGCTCTGATTGGGGTTACCAAACAGAGCTGGAATAAGCTGATGAAGCTATCCTAACACCTTTGGCAACCTGGCTGTCTTAGCAAAACGCTTTAGACCCATAGGCTTTACGTCCCTATTTTTCAATAGGTTTGTCATTATCAGTATGTTTACTATTTAATTAATTACATAAATCTCTTACATTTATATTGTACTACTTTTATGTATATTTTGCAATAAACATTTTACATCCGTTTTTTATATTGCAGAATATATATTATGTTGATATAGATTAGGATAAGGTATAATTATGTGTTTACATAAATATTGTGATCGGTATTTAAAATTTGATTTTCAGCCAGGACAGTCTGCCTCATACCTTTGTAAGTTACTTTGATTTAAGGCGTTTCGAAAAATTCCACTTGAGGTAGTATCAAAAAGAAAACTTCACAACTGGTCGTTTCAAAAACTTGATATAATGGGTTTTCGTCATATAAACTTGAACAATGAATTTTTTGAAACGTCCTTAAGTAAATTTAAAGTAATTATCATAATTGGTTGGTTAAAATAGTATAAATAATTTGACTAATTTATGCATGTAGATTCTCAAATAATTACTATAAACTAATTTTGTAATTTGTGATTATAATAACCTAAATAGAGATCCAAAAAGTATGATAAAGAGGGGGTATATTTATGCGAAAGAGTAATAAAAAGAGGGAGCGTATTTATTTAAAAGGTTCAAGAATGATTCTATCAATTCTTATGATTATGGTTTTAATTTTGTCAAGCGCTATAACGGTATTTGCGGATTATCCGATATTCTACCAGCGCTATACAGCTGATCCATCGGGGCTAGAAGCTAATGGAAGAATATATCTTTACTGTTCACATGACGTATACAACTCAAGCAAACCAGGCTATATCATGAATGACATTACTTGTATATCAACAGATGACTTGAAGAACTGGACCGATCACGGCGAGGTTTTTAAAGCATCCGGTTGGGCTAGTCTTTCGTGGGCTCCTGTAGTTGTTGCCAGAAACAATAAATACTATATGTATTTTGGAAATAGCGGCAGTGGTATAGGAGTTGCAGTAAGTGATAGCCCGGCAGGACCTTTCAAGGATGCGATAGGAAAAGCATTGGTAAATGGCAGCACTCCTGGAGTAAATCCTCCAAGTGGTTTTTGGTGCTTCGATCCAGGCGCTTTTGTTGACGATAACGGACAGGCGTATTTGTATTTTGGTGGAAACGGGCAGGGAAATACCAGAGTAATCAAACTTAATAGCGATATGATAAGTGTTAATGGATCTGCATCCCAGATTGTAGCTCCGATTTTTATGGAGGATTCATGGATTCACAAGTATAACGGAAAATATTACTATTCCTATTCGACTGATTTTTCCAAAGGCGCTGCTACTATAGATTATATGATGAGCGACAATCCCATGACCGGATACCAGTATAAAGGCACTGTATTACCTAATCCGCCATCAAATGAAGGTAACAACAATCATCATTCGATATTTACATTTAAAGGGAATTGGTACATTGCTTATCACAACAGGGCTGTTGCCATAGCTAATGGAGCTTCTTCAGGTGATGCAAGAACATACCAGAGAAGTGTATGTCTGGACCGTTTGAATTACAATACGGATGGTACCATGCAGAAGGTTACAATTACAACTAACGGACTCACACAGCTTAAGAATGTAGACCCATATGTTACAAATGAAGGTGAAACAATGGCGCAGGAATCCGGTATTCAAACAGAGGCATGTAGTGAAGGCGGCCGTGATGTATGCAATATTGAAAACGGAGACTGGATAAAAGTAAAAGGTGTTGATTTTGGTACCGGAGCAGCTTCCTTTGATGCAAGGGTATCCTCTGCAAACAGTGGCGGAAACATTGAGATCCGCCTTGACAGTCCAACAGGAACGCTTGTGGGAACTTGCGCTGTACAAGGTACTGGCGGTGGGCAGACTTGGTCTACTAAATCCTGCAAAATAACTGGCGCAAGTAGTGTTCATGATCTTTATTTAAAATTCACAGGTAGCGGCAGCAACCTGTTAAATTTGAACTGGTGGAAGTTCAGCTCATCTGTTGCAAGCCCTACTTCAACACCCAGTCCAACGCCGACATCAACGCGTACTTCGGCTCCTACTTCAACGCCCACGCCAATAAGTAGTGTTGACTTAAACCATGACGGAGTAGTAAACATGGCTGATGTGATAATTCTAGCCGGCAAATTTAATACTGTCATAGGAAATGCTGGATACGTTGAGGCATGCGACTTGAATAAAGACGGAGCTATAAATATGTCAGACGTAATTCTGATTGCAGCTAAATTCAACACTACTGTGTAAATAAATATTAGGAGTACATAGTTATACATTCTATAAAAGAACTATCAGGGGTATATACATGCGCTTTGGCAAATACCCCTGATAGTTTTATGTTTATCCAGTCAATCCTATATAGATAAAAAGCAATTAATCTTTTACATTTGCCTATCACAAAATAACGTTAAAGCGTTCGTTATTTTGCTCCGTCAAATGTAAGATTAATAGTGCTTTTTATATAGATAACGAACTTTATAGTTTTATATAAGTCCGCTTTGAAGAGTCCTTTTTCTGCTATTCGACGCAACGAATAAAACTGGTTTAGGGTGTTTCAAAAAATTCCTTGTTCAAGTTTATATGAAGAAAACCCATTCAATCAAGTTTTTGAAACGATCAGTTGCCAAGTTTTTTTGATACTACCTTAACTGGATTTTAGATAGGTCTCATAGTTATTTCAGACTTGTCCAGCCTTTTACAACGAAGAGTAATGAAGAATAACCGCTATCTGTTTAAAATGCCTTATCGAAATGATATAATAAGTATCATGTTTTTTTATTTATAAGTCCACAATTGTTGATATATGGGAGGGTATAATGCAGGGTAGCGCGCTGAATAAAAGTCTCCTTAGTTCTAAGAAAAAGCATAATTTGCTGTTTCGCAGGTTCAAAAAAATGAGCTTTAAATTCAAATTGCTTTTTTCTTTTATTTTCGTCTCCATTATTCCTATATTAGTGGTTCAGTCTATTTCATACTATAATACAACAAAAACCATGAAGGCTAATGTGGATGAATTAATAAGACTAAGCCTTGTTCAGACAAAGAAGAATCTGGATACTAAATTAGCTTCCTATACCGATATACTTCGTCAGATTTACATGGATGATGAGATTATAGATCTAGTCAACGAAATAAATCAGGAATCTGGGAATGCTATTAAGACTAGTCTCTTAAGGGACAAATTAAGTAAGCTTGCAAACTCAAAAGATGGAATTAGAAGTATTGCAATATTGTGCAAAAGCGGAAAAACAATATTTTATGATACGCTGACAGCTTCCTCCATTGAGAGCTCATGGATGAACAGCAAGAACTTCAGTAGAAATTCGTATTATGCTGATGTTGCAAAAAGTAAAGGAGCTTTTATTTTGCCTGCTTCCTTTGCTATTCAGCTAGGCAATAAAAAATATTACCTTTTTCATATAGCCAATACGATTGTGGATTTTAATAATATGGAAAAAGGAACTGTTGGAATTGTTGTAATAAGCATTGACGAGGATATACTGTTTAAAGCCATCAATGATGAGGATAGTGTAAAACTTGAGAATTCAGGTGTTGAAAGCGTAAATTTTATAGTTGACAATAATGGTTTTGTTGTGTCGTTTCCCAAAAAGAATTGTATAGGAACAGACCTAACAAAATACAACTTAGTAAAATCTCCAAGGATTAACAATAAATACAGCGGCTTAATAAAAGAATTATCAAATTACAGCAGCAGTTCAGTTATTACAAATGAGCTTCAGGATGAGAAGACCGGTTGGATTATAGTAAATGCGGTCAATCAAAGCTATCTTTTCAGTAAAGTTCATATGGCTCAAAATTTGACTATAATTTTCGGAGTAGTAGCATTGCTGTTTTCAATTATAATTATTGTTTATTTAACACGGAATTTCTCTATATCAATCGATAAAATACTTCGCGCTATGAAAACAGCCCAGGAAGGTGAACTTTCAGTTCAGGTTGAATTGGACGAAGGTGATGAAGATGAGCTTTCCAAGGTAGCTGCTCGTTTTAATAAAATGATATTTAAAATCAATAAACTGTTGGAGGAAGTGAAAAACGCAACCTTTAAGCAGAAGGAAGCGGAAATTAGGGCGCTTGAGGCTCAGATAAATCCGCACTTCCTCTATAACACGCTTGACGCAATCAATTGGATGGCTATAGAGAAGGAAGAACATGAGATAAGCAACATGTTAAAAACTCTTGCTCAGATACTGAGGTACAGCATTAACAAAAGCAATACAATAGTATCAATGAGGGAGGAAATTGAATGGTTAAAGCAGTATTTATATCTACAGCAGACAAGGTTCAATTATTCATTTGAGTGTTATATGAACGTGGATGAAAAAGTTATGGATAGCAGTGTTCATAAGCTGCTGTTCCAACCGTTTATCGAAAATGTCATCATCCATGGCTTTGAAGGACTAAAAAAAGGCGGCATCATAAAAATAGAGGCGCGGGACATGGGGGAATGCATACAAATTTTAATTAAGGATAACGGCAAGGGTATGAAGGAGGAACTTGTAGAAGCTCTCAATACCTTGGATGATAAGCCTATTGAGACAAATGGAAGCGGACTTGGAATAAGTAATGCTTTAACTAGGATTAAAATGTATTATGAGGAAAAAGGGGCATGGAAGATAACAAGCTCCCCAGGTCAGGGAACGTCTATTTATTTGCAAATACCTAAGTTGTAAAGGCAGGGAATTTAAATGAGAATAGTCGTGGTAGAGGATGAAGACAGAATACGTAATGGAATTGTAAGACTTATTAATAACATGAGTTCGGGGTATGAAGTTATAGGCGAGGCGGAGAACGGATTGACAGGACTTGAGCTTATAGCGTTTCATAAACCTGACTTAGTTATTGTCGATATTAAAATGCATGAGATGGATGGAATTGAAATGCTAACGCTCCTAAAGGAAAGCGGGGTAAAGCACAAGACAGTCATCCTAAGTGGATATTCTGATTTTGATTATGCTCAAAAAGCTATTAAACTAGGTGTTTGCGAATATCTATTGAAGCCGATAACCGCAAGTGATCTTGAACAGACTTTAAAAAATATTGAAAATGAAATCGCCATGGAGAAAGCCCTGGTTTCGAGACAGCCTAATGTATTGAATACTTTGGAGCATATATTTCAGAACTTAGTTCTAGGAGAGAATGCAGGCTATGAAGAATTATTTGAGTATCTGCATAAAACATATGATATTGATCCCAATGGAAAATTCATAACTGTTAATATTTATCTTGGACGGGAAATAAACGATTGTAAAAATAAAGTTTTACAAGTTCTAGCAAGACTTTTGGATGACTTTCGAGGTATAAAGTATTGTATGTTTGAACTGGCGCTTAATTTTGAATTGGTTTTGGTTATATATAATTACAGCGACCCTTCAGGACTTGAACACTATTTTCAGAACATAGTCATAAAAAACATTGCTAATCTGGGTATAAATAACTATGTATTTGGATGGACAAGCTTTGAAGGAATGCAGAATTTAAAAAATAAATTGAATTTGTTGCGTAAGGAATTGAAATGGTCCATTGTACTTGGCAATGATGTATTGATATCCTATCCCAAGGTATTAGAGATTAATACCAAGCTTGTTAGGTATCCCATAAACATTGAAACCGATGCTAAAGCAGCGATGTGTTCCTTGGATATAGCAAAAATAGAAAGACTCTTCGATGAGTTTCTATCATGGTGGGGAAAGGATTTATATCACCCTGCAGGTGTAATTGAGGCGTTTATTCGTTTTGCTTCTTCAATCATTAATGTAGTAAAAGAGGTTAATTATGAATTTTATAAAAAAATCAATCAGAAAGAGACGCTTCAAAGAATCATAGACTCAGTGACATGGCGCGAACTTAAAGCCGCGTTGGTCTCAATAATTGATAAGGCCCTAGTCTACAAGTCAAAAGACACGCCGATAATCAGCTTGGTAATCCAAAAGGCTCTCAGTATGATGAATGAGTTTTATATAGATGGAATAACCCTGGAAAAGATTGCAGAAAGAATGAATATCACTCCTGAGTACTTGGGTTCATTATTTTATAAGGAAATTGGAGTTAATTTCAGTACATATATCAAGGAATTCCGTTTGAAAAAGGCAAAGGAATTACTTATAGGCACTAATTTAAAGACATATGAAATATCTAATCAGGTCGGGTATAGTGATCCTAAATATTTCAGCCGTGTTTTTAAGGAAGCGACTGGTCTTACCCCGAGCCAATACCAGAAATCCTTTAAATAAGTCTTCACGGTCAGATATACTTACATCGAGCTTAACGAAAGGGTAAATATGAAAAAAACTATATGTATAATTCAATTACTTTTGATTACT
>JAUZPS010000135.1 GCA_030705945.1 Bacillota bacterium | reverse complement strand
TTTGACTCGCTCAATATTTGGATAAAATCCGGACCTATTCCGTTTTTCCAACGAACCTCAGAAGGTATATATAGCTTGGAAGGAATTATATTCCCCATATCTTTTATATAAGGCTTTGAGCTTTCAAAATTATTGACTGTAATATTTGCGCCATTATTATCAATTATGTCATTTAGCGTTGCAAGCTGCCCATCAACTTTCCTATAAAAAAGCTGCCCGAAAAAAGGATCTATTAATTTCCACTGATTATTTATATATACTTCCAGAGTTGTATGGTGCTGCACATCCCTGAAGCGGCTGTTTATGCCATATTCATTAAGTAAAGTCGCAAGTAGGAAAGCCTGTTGATCACACCAGCTTACGCCTAGGACCAAATTGTTGTAAGCGGTTTTATCTTCTGACTTATAATTAGGGTCAACATTTTGATTGCCCTTTACATAATTAAATAAACTTAATAGGATCTCGTATTTGTCTTTAACGTTTCCAACATTAGTACTTGCTATATGCTTGTATGTCAGTTCTCTGTAATAAAAATCGCGGCCTTGTTGAGGGGCGAACAAAAATAAAAATGGAAATGCTGTAAGGATTAATATACCTAAAAATAGAGAAATTATAATAAATTTTAAGTATAATTTATTCATTTTATGTAACCTCCGATCAACAAATTCATTTTATAAAATTTTAAAAAATAAATCTCCGCAAAACTGTGGCAAAAAATAAGCAAATAGTGTAAAAATCGATGGTTGATTTTCTAAATATAAATGTTATTATAAAGACATATTATTTTTCTTTAGAAATATCGATAAATTAAGTGATAAAATTAATATTTATATAAAAAGCAATTAATCTTTTACATTTGCCTATCGCAAAATAACGTTAAAGCGTTCGTTATTTTGCTCCGTCAAATGTAAGATTAATAGTGCTTTTTATATAATAACAATTTTATTATGCAGGAAAATTCCATAGGCGATTTTTGGAATTGATAAAAACTATATTAATGAAAGAATGAGAATTTATGAAAAGAAAACTTATCAATAAAATAATTAAAGACTTAGCTATTAATAAAGATTTTTTACCCCTTTTAGACGAAGACGGTAAGCTCTATTATGGTAATAACGCACGTATAATTATGAAAAACACTATGGGAACTTTTGTAGCTGTTGAATTAATTGATGGAGACATGATGACATCTAGTGAGATCGAACAATATATGAATAACTCAAAAATCAGGTTAAACAATATTAACGAAGCGTCTTATCATTATATTATAGAAGTTTTTTTATTTAACAATGCGACTGATGAAGAGAAAATTAATAAAATTTCGGAAGGTCAGACAAGGGGAGGAATAAAAAAGAAGTATTTAAAATCCGTTATAGTGGATATCAATTCAAAGAAAGTTGATAAATGCTTTAAAATGCCGCTTTTTTGTTTTGGAGTCGATAACGCTATCCGAAATATTCTGAATATGGAAAGCAATTGGGAGGATTACGAAAACAAGCAATCTGAAGCAAGCGAAAATGAAAAAATTGATGTATTTGCCGATAACTATAATTCGGACGAATTTAATATTAATGAAATTTTAAGCCAAAAAGAAAATGAAATGGAGTTTAAATTAAAAGCTTCAAAACCTGTTATAACATTTTTATTGATTGCGGTAAATGTTATTGTGTGGGCTTTAACTAACATTTATGCTGCGAAGTCCGGTAAAGATATAAATGAACTTCAAAATCTATTAGGAGCTAAGGATAATGCCCGGATAATAAATGGAGAAATATACAGATTGATAGCTCCTATTTTCCTGCATGCAAATTTGGAACATCTTGTGTATAATTCACTGGCATTGTATATGGTGGGCATAAACTGTGAAAGAATTTTCGGGCATTTAAAATTTACTGGGATATATTTTATTTCAGGAATCATTGGATATATTGCAAGTTTTATGTTTACTCCCAATATGGCTGTGGGAGCATCGGGCGCAATTATGGGACTTTTTGGCGCTATGCTGTATTTTGGCATCTTAAGACCTAAAATCTTTGCAAGATATTTTGCGGTTAACGTAATTGTTATTGTTGTTATGACTCTATTGAACGGTTTTACTAAGTCGGGAATAGATAATTATGCTCATATAGGCGGGCTTATAGGCGGATTTTTAGCTGCCGGGGTTTTGGAGTATTCAGGCAAGAAAAAGTGGTATCTTAACAGAGTTTTATATATCGTGTTGAGCGTAATAACCATAATCGGAGGCTTTGCTTACGGTATTACTAACAATCAGAATCACAGCGCTGTTATGATGGCCCAAATGTCAAAGCTTCATGATGAAAAAAATTGGGTTAAGCTAGAGCAAGTCGGGGAAGAGTTATTAGCTATGAAACTGGATGTAGACAGCAAAAGAACCGCGTTGTGGGAAGTGGCTGTTGCAGAAAACATGCAGGAAAAAAATGATGAGGGAATAAAGCATGCAGATGAGTTAATTCCGATCGCGCCGCCTGACGGACATTATCTTAAGGGGCTAATTTTAATTTACATGAATAGATATGAGGATTCTAAAAAGGAACTCCTTGAAGCAAAGCGCTTAGGCGCCAAGTACAAAAACATAGATGAATTAGTAGGCCAAATTGATTCTCAAATGAATAGAAATTGAGGCTCGTTCTATGGTTGAACTATTTAATATGTAAGTTTACCGCATAATAAGGAAAGGAGACTGCTGAAATCTACAGTCTCCTTGTTTGTGTAAATAATTATTTATTTCTATTTCTTAACTTTTTTAGTCTCGCTGCCATCAGCATTTCTAATGTAGCTGTGATCAATGCTTCCTTCAGCAATATAACCATATGCCCAATGGGATTTCTTTACGTCTTTAAAGCCACAATCAACATCCTTTAAAGGTCCGCGATATAAAAGTCTGTCGATAATTGTAACACATTCGCAGCGCTTTATTTGGGAATCAGGTTTGAAGCTTCCATCTTTGTAACCTTCTATAAGTTTTGAACGGTATATCTCTTCAATATAATTTTTTGCCCAATGTTTACTTATATCATTAAAATGAAGCTTAAATGGATCAACGTTCTTAAACTTCAGATATTTAACCAACACTGTTGAAAGTTCTGCTCTTGTAATGAACTTATTAGGTAAAAATGTTCCATCTGTATAACCATCAAATAGGCCATTATTTACAGCAGTATTAATATAATCGTATGCCCAGTGTTTTTTATCAACATCCTTGAAAGATTTTTTTGCGGAAGTTCCCTTGCTTAAATTTAATGCTGTAACAAGTATTTTGGCAACTTCAGCTCTCGTAATCATGTTTTCCGGTTTGAATTCGTTATTAGCGTAACCGTTTATAAACTTAACATGAGGTTTGTTTTCCAGTTTCTTTGAAAAAGCCATAAAGTTAAAAATGGATTGGTCATCATCAGTATTTACTGGAACATTAGAGGAAGAAATTGTTGCTTTGCTTGTTAAAATCACTTCAGATTTATCCAATTGTCCGATCTTTAATTTAAACTTGATTTCACCTGAAGCTTTTGATGCCACATTTCCAATATTCCATGATAAAATGTTATTATTTACAGTTCCTTTTCCATTATCAGCTACAGTTGTTTTCTGTGGTACTTCTACATTAACGATTACATTATCAGCGGATGTCGCAAGTTTGTTTATGTAATATACCGAGAAGGATACTGTGTTGTTTTCCTCATAAATTGTCTTATCTGATGTTAAAAATACACCGAGATCTGATTTTACGCCTTCTTTACCAATGACTTTTGTAGGCTGAACAACTACTGAACTTGTTGGAGTAGGAGTGACTGTTGGTGTTGGAGTGCTTGTCGGTGACTGATTAACAGACACTGGAGCTACATAACTACTACCTGATGGTACATAGGATGAAGATGACGAAGGTGATGGGGATGGTGATACAGTTGTAGATTTAATTGTAACTTTTTTCTCATCCGCAAATGTCTCATTTCCCGCCTGGTCAACTGTTTTAGCTTTAATTACAGTTTCACCGACTTTAGTCTTTGGTATTTCAATACCAGTAGTTATGATATCTTCAGGATACGGCTTCCAATTACCATCGTAGTTATAGTAGGTTGTTGCGTTAGGGTGCTCATCAACTCCTGGTGTGACCTTAAAATGAATTGAGTTGTCGGTAACAACATCAGGACCAACAACATTTATTGTAGGCTTTGTTGGAGGTTGATTATCTATATTTGTAATCTCTAACGAACTGACTAAACTCTGTTGTCCAACCTCATCATAACATGCAGCGTATACTGTTTGATTCTCAGAAACATCAAAGCTGCTGCTGTAATCTTTATAAAATGGATCATTACTTGTTCTGTATTTCTTTGTAACAGCATCCGATGGGTAAGCGATGTTTACACTTACTTTCTTAGCATATACATCACTGCCAGGAGTAGTTGATATTATCGGGTTTTCAGGCGCTGATTTATCATTAGTGAAATTTATTACTT
Organism: Bacillota bacterium; assembly: GCA_030705945.1. Lineage (GTDB taxonomy): Bacteria > Bacillota > Clostridia > Acetivibrionales > DSM-2933 > Pseudobacteroides. The sequence continues at coordinate 5,435 of JAUZPS010000135.1, read as the reverse complement.
TCACCGGAGTTTTATTAATTCCATCCTCAGCCCAGATATATAATGTATGGTTGCCTTCTTGTACTTTACTTATAGGAACATATCCTGTGAAATTTTGAGCAGTCGGTTTGGCTACTATTGAATAAGGCGTATTTGTATCCATACCCTTAGAATATAATAAATTCTGAGGTTTTAAGTCTTTATTTGTTTCATCGATCTTTTTGTCAATTGTGTAGTAAAGTTTTACGCTTTCACCATCATTAGGATCCTGTACTGTACCATCAACAGTGATATAATCCTTAAAACTCTTATCTGATGGCGGGTTGATTACGTTTAATGTAGGCGGTTCATTTTTAACATATGCAATAGCTAATTTGAACTTGTATTTACCCTTATCAGGACCATCTAAAATTGGCTCAACGCTTTCAACATTTTGGCTATACACTTCAACTGTTACAGATGTGCCTACATTTGAATAACTAATGTATGTTTCGTTATTTTTATCAAGCGTGTTTTTTATGGATGTGACCTTATAGAGATCGTCGATGGTAAAAGTATCTTTTTCAATATTGCCAGGGTTGCTTGTTACAATTTCCTTAGAAAAATCTGCTCCATAGACTGTACAAATATTCTGAATAATGACAGAAACAGACATAACTAAGCATAGAATAATTGCTAGTAATTTCTTTAATGATTTTCTTTTCATAAGTTTTGACCACTCCCCAATAAAATTTTAGATTTCATCGCGTTTTGTAATAAAAATTGTATCAATTGGTAAATATCTTTAATAGTATATATAAAAAGTCAGAAATATTCAAGATGTGAGCAAAAAAATTAATTATTTTGTATGAATTTATATATATAAAAAGCACTATTAATCTTACATTTGACGGAGCAAAATAACGAACGCTTTAACGTTATTTTGCGATAGGCAAATGTAAAAGATTAATTGCTTTTTATATAGAATATATAAAACTAATCATACAGTTCGGTATATATAAAAAAGTCAGTAATGAAAAGTACATTACTGACTATGAAATATAATAATTTAAGTTTTTAAATTTGTCTAATTTGCAGTTGCAGCATCATAATTTGCTGCTGTCGCGTTAAAATGTTTTGCTACAGCGATTACATCGGACATGTTAATTGAGTCATCAAGATTGAAATCGCAATTAGCGTTAAAGAGTTCTGAGCCCTTTATGGAATTAAAACACTTAGCAATTTCTATGATATCCTTCATGTTTATTGCGTCATCGTTCGCGCCATTTATAGGAACATCGCCTCCCCATACCTCAACTGGGGCAGATAAGGTTCCATACTGGGAGCTTTTACTTCCGGAGACATTGGTAATTGTCCTGGTTAAATAACCTGGTTTGGAAACTTGTACATTATATGTGGAAGTTTTTGAAGGAACATTGTCAATCTTAAAGTAACCGTTTACGTCAGTTGCTGTTCCGAAGGTAGTTCCTGGAATTTCAACCTTGAATCCTGATTTTATTGAAGCAGCAGTTGAAGTTATTGCAGGATTTACATACCCTGAGATTGATACTGTTGGCGCTGATGGAACCCCATCTAAAACAATGTGATATACTGAAAGAGCGGGGAGCGTGTAACTAAATTTGTTGCCTGATATTGATGATATAGCTTGTTGCTGGGATATAGTCGCAGAATTGGAATCAAATCCCCAAACGCTGCCTGTTCTATAATTTAAGCTGCTGTTAATGCTAAAATTGAAGGTTGCAGGGCTGTCATAGCTCTTATTCATAACCATGATATGAAGTTTGTTGTCGCCGCTTGCAACAATGGACGAGTAAACTGAGCTGTTTACAATATCGGAGTTATCGCATTTAACATTTGTGTCGCCATATTTTGAACCTTTACCATCATAGTTCTGATAAATATTGAATGCGGAAGCTGTATATGTCCCGCCACCCCAGATATTTGCGGAATAAACGCCGTATTTGCCGAAAATTCCCAACACGTCTGCTTGAGCGATACCACCTGTTATGTGGTTATCCGCGCCATAAGAGTATTCTGAGAAACCAAGCTTGGTGCCTGGATAATATTTATCTACAGAAGTCTTTATATTAGGTATAAGAGGCAGGAACTCGCTGCACCATTGAGCAATCCAGCTGTCTTCTTTATATGTTGAGTCCCATAAGGTTCTTGGAGCTTGCATACGAGCTTTGTTGCAATCTATGTTGGTTGTGTCGGACGTAGTAATTCTGGTTCCGCCGCCTTGAGCTTCAGGATACCAGTGGAGGTCCAAAACGTCTAATAATCTTTTTCCTTCTGTATCGGAAGCCTTTTTCATATTGTCAAGGTAATAATCTATAAACCATCTGTAACTACCTTTTAGACTTGTCCAATCAGGAGCTCCTTGAAAATCGTTGTATGCCGCAAAGCCATAAAGAACCGGTCCACAGACTTCAGCAGCAGGATCAATGTTCTTTACAACCTTAGAAAGATCAACATTTTTACCTAATACTTCTGAACATGTGGCCTGACTAGGATGAATCCTAGGGTGAGTGCTTGACCATAAGGCAGGCTCATTATCGATCGCATATGCTTTTATACCATTTGAGGTTGAGGCGCTTCCATATTTATTTGTAAGGAAATTTACCAATTCATCCATATATACATATCCGTCTGTTGTATCAGGCGTCAGTGAAAGGGCTGAATCTTTCTTGAGCTTAATTTCCTTCCAACGGGCTGAAGGAGCAGTTTCGGCTTCAGTTACCGTTCCATTTGAATCAGCGGCCACATACCCGGCAGTTTGTAAGGTAACTAGAGAATAAGGTATTTTTTCTGTTTGATTTAAATCATGAAAGTTTGTAATAACCGAACCTGGCTGTGTCCACTGGTCTTTAGGAATATTGTTTAGCAAATATGTATCGCTTGATTGCTGCCAGTCGCTTCCGGCGCTTGAAAAATTGTTTTCCCAGTTGTAGCCTGTCATTCTGTTACCGCCAAGTCTTTTTGAGGTCAGAGTTGCGCCGTTAAAGTCCCAGTTACCGCCATAAACGTACGGGCTAATAGCGGTTTTTTCCTGAGTAGTATCAATATTTACGTTAATGTTAATATTTGCGGCATTAACCGAAATATTTGGAATTGATACTGTTGTTGCAAGAACTGCAGAAACGAGAAAGGCGCTTAGTTTTCTTTTTTTTATCATTTTTTATCCCCCTTTGGTTTTATATATTAATAGAACAAAACCGAATTTCGGATTTGTTTTATTAAAAACATTTTTGCAAGAAATTACAGCATCAGAAAATAGCATAGCATTGGACTTTTGATCCTAATAATACTATAATTTCCTATAAGGTAGTATCAAAAAATGGTCAACTGGTCGTTTCAAAAACTTGATATAATGGGTTTTCGTCAGATAGACTTGAACAAGGAATTTTTTGAAACGTCCTAAATAAAATTAGTTATGTAATTATTTGGCGCGAGTTAAGGTTGCTGAAGTGTATATTATGGCAAACCAATTTAAATTTTAACTAGCTGTGTATATTATACCATTTATGCTTTATAAATAAAACGAAAAAATGTTTAAAATAGCAGTGAACAGAAGTTAAATCAACCTAAAAAATGAAAGATAAGTGATTGATTTCATGTTGATATATTTTGACGCATTTGTCTGGCGCGAAATAATCTATTTATTGATAGTTGATGAAAAGAAAAGGCTTATATTATCTGTTGAGAAGTTAATAAATATTGGTTCTATATTGCTTTGGACGAAGAGATTTCCGATAGTACTTGCATAGCTTAATGAACTGCCGTTTGCATCAGTGGTTCCGTCCACGGCTAAGAAAGATACAACAGCGTTTCCACTGGAAGTTTTATAACTGTTCTTCAAGGAATTATTGCTTGTCCATTTATTTGGAGCCGATCCCGCCAATGCTGCTATATATTTTGTGGCATCCGGGGAAGCCTGCATTGGATCGTTTAACGCATAATAAGCTCGTCTTAACGCATCACCCATGTTGCTTAGCCCGTTATTATTCTGAGCAATAGAGTCAATATTACTTTTAAGCTTCGCTGCATTTGAAGCAATTGAAAGATCAACCATCCACCATTGTCCGGTATCACCGCTAATTGCGCACCAGCGGGTATTAGAATTGCCGTCATTTCCGCTTTCAATCGGGTTTATAGTCTGATAGCTGCTGGCATAAGCTGTCTTACCCATAGCAAGATTTGCTCCGGATAATATCATGGGTGTTGGTGTAGAAGTTGGAACTAATGTATTTGTAGGAGTAGCAATTGATTGAGAGGATGATCCAAAAACCTTCAATTCAAAAATACTAGCCCATGCTCCTGAGGGCAATGTTGCTACTTATTAATCAAGGTAAATAGTTTGCGATATAAAAAATGGATGTAAAATGTTTATTGCAAAATATATAAAAAAATTATCATATATAATTATTGTAAAATTAATTTTGTCAAAAAGCAATAATTTTACATGAAGATATATGAAGAGATATACAAAGTATAAAAAGTAATAATCGTTGGAAAAAATTCAAACCAATGCTATAATAAATAATGGAAAATTGGCATGCAATTATATAAATAATGAAAATTTATTAATGAGTTAAGGCGGTTTATTTACATGTGGAAATTCATTAAACATTTAATAAAAACAATGGGCGAAGAGCAAGTTTCTGATAGTAATCCATCTAAGCCTGAAAACAATCAGATGATAAAAGGCGGTCCTAGCGAGAAAACTAATATACCAAAACGCTACTGGAAAAAGGAGTATAATCCTTTGAGACAAATTCTGATATGGGGATGGGATGAAAATAATAACCCTTCGTTTATGGTTCTATATGGGCTGCATGAATTTGAGCAGAGGAAAAACTCTCTTAGGGATGGACTCATATATACGCTTAGAGACTATGTGACATATAATTCTTATGCAGTATTTAAGGGTAGTGGAGGACATTTGCCAAGTTTTAAGCCTTTCAAGATGGTAGAGTCTTCAAAGGAACCTGGAATATACTTTAAAAAAGGAATTGAATTCACATGGAACTGGAATTTTGACAACATAAACAAGTATAACGTATCAAATAAATCTAATTTAGAAAAAAATTCGAATTTTTCTAAGTTTGATTCGGTAACTTATAGCCTTTATGTAAGCGAGTTGATGAAACATGCGCCAGACTTAAGTGGCTTCAAGCCCGCAAAGGACCCGAACGAAATATTGAAGCTGGAAGGTCCGCTTGCTCAATTTTCAGAGCTAATAATAAAAATGATGAGCGACGAAAGGATTTATACAAGAAAGAAGCTTTTAAGCGCGTTAATTGATAAGAATCCTTCTCGGGAAATATATTCAAAACTTTTGGATATCGGAAGCTCCGAATTGATTTGCGGATTATTTCTTGAACTTGCAAAAAGAAGCAATCCGATTTTAAAAGATGAAGCGATTCAAATAAACGATAGTGATATCAGTTGGGCTC
>JAUZPS010000134.1 GCA_030705945.1 Bacillota bacterium | reverse complement strand
GATTGTAGGTGTGATTGTAGGTGTGATTGTAGGTGTGAGTGTAGGCAATTGGCAGATATTAATTGCAGGAGCCTGAGTTACATTATATTTAGACAGTTGGATACCATCCCAGTCAAATATCATTGTTCCATCAATTGCTCCTGTTAATGCCGGTGAATTAACTAATTTAATCATTGTTGTAGAAGCTTTTAACACTTTAAAGCTTATAACAGCTAATGAACCTGTATTTTCTGCAACACCTGAGTTCTTGTATCCGGCTCTGAACAAATATGATCTTCCGAAGGTAAGTATGCCCTCTGAAAGATTATTTGCCGCTATATCTATTGCGTTATATTTCTGTCTTAACAATGTACCGACTTCTGGAACTGAAGTCTGATCATAAGGTATTCCATCAGAATATACCGGTTGTAATACCGCGGGATCATATTTGATATTTGCTTCATATCCGGATATTGCGAAAAAGTCTTTCACATTTAGTGTAGCTATTATTATATCTCCCACTGCCGCTGTTGTTTTATCGAGGGTCAGATATACCTCGCCTTTTGAGGACAATGTTGGAGTAGGAACTGGGGGTGTGGTAACCGGAGATGTAGTAACCGGAGGCGTAGCTATTTGGGTTGGCTTAACGCCACTTGGTATTGTACCGTAAATAAGCTTTCCTGACTCAAATACAGCAATATTTGGGTTCTCTTTATAAACTGGTACCGGCCCAATATAGGAGTAGTCATTAGATTGGTTAAATTTTGACATGTCAATTTTTGTTACTATGCTCTGAATAGTAATTTCAGATTGCTTAGGCTTTCTTGATCCAACAGGTGAAAGAATACCTGAGGACAGCTTTATTTCTATATACTTATTTGCTTTATCCGTCACTGGCAAAAAATCATTCAATGTAGCGGATATTACGCCAAGACCTACATTTTTTGCGCTGAATTTCAAAGCTTTATTGTCATCCCTAGTAAAATAATACCTGATAGCTATCTTGGAAAGATCGATATCACTTGCGCCTGAGTTCTGCAGTTTGAAATTGGAGACCATCTGATTTGAATTCGGACCTGCTCCGTCATTGCTATATAATACTTTCAAGCTGACAGATGGCGAAGCTAACGACACATTTGAAAAAATACTGACCAACATAAGGATAGCTAGTAAAACTGATACTAATTTTTTAATTCTCATCCATAATACCCCCTTTAAATTAACTTAAAGTTCTATCTTGTACTTCTGCTTTTATAACCTCCTTTTCCAAGATCTTGAGCATTTTGCTCAGGGCGTTTCAGAAAATTTCTTTTAATTTTGTATGACAAACTCATTATATCAAATTTTTGAAACGTAAAGTATACAAGTTTTCTTTTTGATGATTTTTATTATAATTATATAAAAAGCAATTAATCTTTTACATTTGCCTATCACAAAATAACGTTAAAGCGTTCGTTATTTTGCTCCGTCAAATGTAAGATTAATAGTGCTTTTTATATAAGTGCATATCCCCAAAATTATATTTTATATTTGTTATTATAATACATACAAATATTTGTGTCAAACATGATTGACTAATAATTTGCGGTATAAATCTTGGTTTCCGAAAATGCTATAAATATTTTCGGCTTATTAACTCAACATAACCATATAGAAAGGGGCAAAAGCAATTAGCTTAGCCCCTTTAAAATTATGAATAATAATGATGTGGGAGATTTATCTCATAGGCTCAATTCCCCATTTTAAGACGCCAGAAATATAACCTGTGACATATTTCCAGTCATAATATTCTTTTGAGTTGGAATAATTATATGAATAATCGTTGCCTTGCTTGTAAATTGACCAATCTTCTTTGTTGAACCAGACAATAACTTCGGTACATTTTCCAGGATCAAGTTGACCGCTTTTAAATCCAATTTCAAGGTAATAATCAGCTTTTTTAACAGGGTTATTCATTTTAGCGAACCTATAATAAATGCTGGATTGGTCTTCTTGCGACCAATAGCCTAAAAGCTGCGGTTTCTCACTTTCAATCGTGTAATAGTATCTGAAAGTCACATCCTTCAGATTAATTGTTCTGTTTCCAGTGTTAACAATATTAAAAACGGAGCTGATCTGAATAACATCATCTACCTTTCTGGAAAAATCCTTTGGATTATTACAATACTGTATCTTTAGTGAAGAAGTGGATAGATCCTGTGTTTTGGCATCAGAAGGTCTCATGCTTTCAGATATCGGTCTAGGAGTCTGATTTATTATATTTTCTCGTGTCAACGTCTCATTTCTAAGTGTCGGCTTAACTTCTGCAGTTACTTTTTCAGGCGGATTAACAGTTACTGTTTCCTTTGCTTTTATTGGAGTAACTACTGCTGTTAGCATTTCGTCAGATCTTATGGTTGGCGAGGTGAAAGTATCGTTATTTTGTTCATCTATTTTAGCTTTTTTCATCAGCGTCGACAAGACGCCGGATCGCGCCTCTTCCAATGTCAAATTTACCCCCTCGGTAAGGGCTTTATTGAAAATAAACTGCCTTCCTGACGACAAGCCATTTTCAAGCGCTTGTTTTTTTATATCAGGTTCCACTTCTAATACTTTTATACTGTATTTCTTTCTAAGTTCAGTATCCTCAATTGCTTTTAGTGAACTCAATAATTTGTTAAACTTGAGTTCAGCATTGTCTCTGTTCATTTTGTAATCACTGGTTTTTGGGTTCAATGATGCTGAAATCAAGATAATTTTATTTGAGTTAAGAATACCTGTTGCTTGAGACCTGCTAATAACTTTTTTTACTGCTTCCTTAACGGGCAGATTCTTTAATGAAAGCGCCTTTGACATATTTTGGCCGTCAGAATTTAAGGGTTTAACCTTTTGAACAATATTCTCATCATTTATCAAAAATTCAATACTAGGGTTGATATCCATATCTATATAAGCATAGACGGTATCTTTACTAATCAAACTTGTGTTTTGTAAAACATAAATTGCTATTATAGCAAGCATCAGAACAGCTGCTATTATTGAAGCGCCATAAAAAATTCCTTTGCTTTGCGGTCTGATAACTTCGCTTTTTTCAAAACTGATTTGCTGCCCGAGAAACATTTCAGGCTTTCTTTTCACGCGCGCAAGCTCGAAGTCCACAGTCATGACCAGAACTTCATTTTTATAAACCTCCATTATCGTTCCTACGTTAATCAAGGCTACCACCCCCTTCCTCTGTAAACTGAAGATAGCCCTTCTATATATATTTCGTGAATGTTCTAAATTTTTAGTATATATGTTTCGTGATAAACATTTTACATATATAAAAAGCACTATTAATCTTACATTTGACGGAGCAAAATAACGAACGCTTTAACGTTATTTTGTGATAGGCAAATGTAAAAGATTAATTGCTTTTTATATAGACAGATATTTTACAAATTTTTTGCCCCTGCTTAAAAAGAAGATGACTAACGAATACTATAATATATAAGTATTCTAAGATATGGTATAATTGTAGTATATCAAGTTTTAAAGCGTTGCGGGAGTATCGAAGCTATTGGTATTTTAAAAACGCCTCATTATGAATAGGTGAAAGGGGGCATGTTATTATAACCTATTTAAATCATACAATTATAAAGGTTCTGTAGTATCTAATAATTTTATTTTGGAGGTTGGTACAATGAGTAAAAAGTTTTTCATCAGGGGACAAGCAGTGCTGATTTCATTAATACTGCTTGTTGTGACGATTTTTGGCAGTGTCAATGTTTCGGCATCTACGGCTTACACAGGTATGCGAAATATATCGGCATTAGATTTTGTAAAGGACATACGACTTGGATGGAATTTAGGTAACACACTTGATGCTCCAACTGAAATCGGCTGGGGAAACCCTACAACAACAAAAGCAATGATTGACAAGGTAAAAGAGATGGGTTTTAATGCCGTGAGAGTACCAGTAACCTGGGATACTCATATAGGAGCATCTCCAAACTATACTATTGATTCAGCGTGGATAACCAGGGTAGAGCAAGTGGTAAATTATGCGCTTGACGACAATATGTATGTTATTTTAAATCTCCATCATGAGAATAAGTGGAATATACCTACATACGCAAACGAAGCGCAGAGTAAAGCTAAGCTTGCAAAAGTTTGGGAACAAATTGCTAACCGTTTTAAGAACTACAGCGACTATTTGATCTTTGAAGCTATGAATGAACCAAGAGTAGAGGGCTCAGCCGCTGAATGGTCAGGCGGAACATCTGAAAACCGTCAGGTTATAAACTCTTTAAATTTGACAGCTGTTAACACGATCAGAGGAACCGGCGGAAATAACGCAAGCAGGTTTATAATGGTGCCAGGCCATGCTGCAGCGGATATGGATGTTGTGCTTAATGATCTGGTTATACCAAATAACGATAGCAAGGTTATTGTATCCATACATGCTTACACTCCTTATTATTTTTCCATGGACATAAACGGAACTTCAAGTTGGGGTTCTTCATCCGATAAGTCTTCACTTACAACCGAACTTGACGGAATTTATAATAGATATATCAAAAATGGAAGAGCTGTAATTATAGGTGAATTTGGCACAATCGACAAGAATAATTTATCTTCTAGAGTAGCTCATGCAGAGTATTTTGCTCAACAAGCAAGAGCAAGAGGTATTGCCCCTTTCTGGTGGGATAACGGGTATTATGCGCCTGGAAAAGCAGACACATTTGCTTTATTAAATAGAACCGGTCTCACATGGTATTATCCCACAATTGCCCAAGCTCTTGTAAGGGGTTCAGGCGGTACTTCAACATCAATTCCTTCAAACACATCAACTGCAACAAACACACCAACAAAAGCTCCGACGCCAACAAATACTGCAACACCAACAAATACTGCAACGCCAACAAAATCTCAAAATACAAACACACCGATTTCATCTGCTTATCCTGAAGACATCAATGGTGATAAAGTCATAAATATGGCAGATGTTATACTGATAGCTTCCCACTTCAATGCTGTAGCCGGAGGAAGTAATTATGACAAAAAATGCGATTTGAATAATGACGGAGCCATAAATATGAGTGATGTTATTTTGTTGGCTATGAAATTTAACACAATAATAGGAAGTAATACACCTACACCTACACCGTCAACTTCTGTTTCACCATCAACTTCTGCTTCGCCAGCAATTCTGTATAATGGAAGATTTGATTTTTCAGATTCCAAGGGTCCTAGATGCGCATGGTCAGGCAGCAATGTTGAGCTCAATTTCTCAGGAACTGAGGTCAGCGCTACCATCAATTCTACTGGAGAAAACTGGTTTCAGGCATTTATAGACGGCGTCCCTCAGACACCTTTCTCTGTTGCCTACAACCCAACAACCGTGAAAGTAGCAAGCGGCTTGTCAAATGGCAACCACAAGCTTGTTATCTGGAAGAGAACAGAAGCGTCCCAAGGCGAAGTACAGTTCCAAGGATTTAGTTTTGGCTCTGGAAAGCTTCTTGCGCCACCTGCTCCTTTGGAAAGAAAAATAGAATTTATTGGGGACTCTATCACATGCGGCTATGGAGATGAAGGCACAAGCAAAGACCAGCATTTTACGCCCAAAAATGAAAACAGTTATTTGTCATATGCTGCTATAACTGCTCGTACTTTGAATGCAAGCGCAAATATCATCGCATGGTCCGGAATAGGCCTTTCCCAGAATTATGGCGGTCAATCGGGACCTCTGATGGGGGATCGCTATCCATATACACTTCCATATAGCAATGTTCAATGGGATTTTACGAAATATGTACCACAGGTAGTAGTTATTAATCTTGGAACAAATGATTTTTCAACTAACCCGCCAGACAAAACAAAATACGAGAATGGATATACTGATCTTTTAAAAAAGATTCGCTCAAGTTATCCAAATGCTCAAATATTCTGTACAATAGGACCAATGCTGTCTGGATCTCAACTTGATTCATGCCGTTCTGATATTACAGAAGTCGTGAATGGATTAAAATCAAAAGGAGATTCCAAAATATATTATGTTGAGTATCCAGTACAAACAGAAAGCAATGGATATGGGGAAGATTGGCATCCAAGCCTTAAAACTCATCAATTGATGGCTGATCAGCTTACAGCGGAAATAAAGAGCAAGCTTGGATGGTAAAAAAACCTAATATGATTTCATAAACGTGTCAATTATTTTTGTTTTTAAGTTTTGGGAGGTATTTCATGAAAAAAGTTTCTATTTTCTTACTAATTTCATTTTTGATAACATCAATTTTTTGCAGCTATCCAAGTTCATTTGCAGCAGATGCTCAATATACGGGATTTAAGGTTAACGGTAGGTTCTTGTACGATAAGAATGGAGAAAAAACAATTCTGTATGGGATCAATAAAATGATTATCTGGACAGATATAGACGGAGTTCCATCGTACGAGGAAATTGCTAAGACCGGAGCAAATTGCGTAAGAATTGTTTGGGGCATAAGCGGAGCGCCTGACAAACTGGACAAAGCGATTTATAATTGCCGTCTTAATCACATGATTCCAATAATTGAATGCCACGACGCAACTGGTGACTGGTCCAAACTCCAGACAGTTGTTGATTATTGGGTAAGACCGGATGTTGTTGAAGTCCTTAAAAAGCACCAGGAATATCTTATAATAAACATCGCGAACGAATGCGGACAAAGCGTTTCAGATTCTGATTACAAGACCGGTTATAACCTGGCGGTGAGCAGAATGAGAACAGCTGGAATACATGTTCCGCTTATGATTGACGCTCCAAGCTATGGACAGGGAATTGATTCCCTCCAAGCAAATGGTCCCTCTCTTACAGAAAGCGACCCTGATCATAACCTCCTGTTTTCCATACATATGTGGTGGCCTTATGAGTGGGGATACACAGATCAGAAAGTAATAGACGAAATAAAACAATCAGTCGATATGAACCTTCCTTTGGTTGTTGGAGAGTTCGGTCATGAATGGGACGAAACCGCGAACGGAGGAATTCCATACAAGACAATAATTGAACAATGTCACCTAAATCAGGTAGGATACTTACCTTGGGAATGGGGACCGGGAAACAATCCTCAGACCTTCCTTGATATGACCACTGACAGCACATTTGCAACATTACAGGGATGGGGACTTGAAGTTTGCATAACGAACCCGCACAGCATAAAAAATATTGCAGTAAGACCGGCATCTATGTTAACAGATTTACCACCGCCGCCTACACCCACACCTTATCCTGCCGGAAATCTGGCATTAAACAAGACAATTGAATCTTCTTCCGATGAATCAGCGGATAACTCTGCAAAAAATGCTGTTGATGGAAGTGGCGATACAAGGTGGGCTTCAGTGTCCGGTAGGTATGATACCGAATATCTGAAAGTAGATTTGGGAGCTGTTTGTGACGTTAATAGGGTTGTGCTGCATTGGGAAGACGCATACGCTACACAATATAAAATATTGACTTCAACTGACGGAACCAGTTGGACAACAGCATACGAGCAATATAACGGAAAAGGAGGACTTGATGAAATCAATCTTTCCAAAACATATAGCGCGCGTTATGTAAAACTGGAATGCGGCCAGAAAATTAATTCTCAATGGGGATACTCCCTGTGGGAAATGATGGTATACGGTCCTTCAACTGCTACCCAAGCGCCGACTTCAACTCCGACGCCTACTCCTCAAACAGGAAAAACTGTTTCTGGATATATCAGACCTGATTTTGATTCAACAACTTCAGCGTCAGAGGTAAAAGCTGGATTTAAAGTTGAATTGGGCGGAATGTCAGCTGTTACCGACCAGAATGGAGCATTTACAATAAACAATGTTCCTCCTGAATCTTTTGTAGCAATGACATTAAAAGTAACAAAGGACGGCTACCTCAGCCGACAAATTACAGGGGTAAATGCAGGGGATAAAATAGGAACTGTTAATTCTCCTGTGGAAATCTGGGCAGGAGACATTTCTGTAAACGGAACTCAGGACGGATCGATCAACATGTCCGATGTAATAGTCCTTGCAAAAAGCTTTAACGCCGTTTCTACTGATTCAAAATACGTTGTAGCCTGTGACCTTAACAAAGATAATACGATAAACATGACTGACGTAATAATCCTTGCAAGACACTTTAACAAAACTACAAGTGATTATCCTGCATATGTTAAAACGGTGTCATAAAGTTATCAAACTCAAAAATTAGTTAATAAAAAGCACTATTAATCTTACATTTGACGGAGCAAAATAACGAACGCTTTAACGTTATTTTGCGATAGGCAAATGTAAAAGATTAATTGCTTTTTATATAGGCAGTATCAAAAAAATAATTGGTCAACTGGGCGTTTCAAAAACTTGATATAGAGGGTCTTCATCTAAAAAAATTGAACAAGGAATTTTTTGAAACGCCCTTAATAAAAGCACTTTTTAACATTAAAATTCTTATTTTATTTATAATGTTAAAAAGCGCTTTTTTTGATTATGTATTATAAGACTGTATTAAATTTCAATGCCACCAAAATTACATCACTCATATTTATAGCTCCGTCATTATTCAAATCACATCTTTTGTCATAATTACTGCCTGAAACCGTAGCATTGAAATGTGATGCTATCAATACAATATCGCTCATGTTTATAACTCCATCTCCATTGATATCTTCTTTTGGGTATGAAGGTTTAGCAGTTGGTGTCGTAGTTGGTTTCAAAGTCTGAGTCGCTGTTGGCGTTGACGTTGATGTTGAGGTAGGCGACATTGTAGGTGTCGCTGTCGATGTTGATGTAGGTGTTGATGTAGGTGTTGATGTAGGTAAACCGCTGTTGTTGCTTAAAAATGCGTCCAAAGCTATTGAAGGCCTTCCATCTAAATTCCAGGCGCCTTTTCCATAGTATGACCAGTCATAACATTCAGGTTCCCAGTAAAATACGCCTAGACCTTTTTCTCCTGAAACAGATTTAACTTTTTTCAGTATGTCTGTAATAAAGTCTTTGGAAGCAGTTGGAGAGGTATTATCCATTCCTATTTCGCAAATCATTACTTCTTTGCCGTATCTGGATGCCATATCATTCATATTGTTTAAACACTGACTGTTCAAACTTGACCAGTTGTCGGTTTCAGGATAAAGGGACATACCGATAACATCGAATTTACCGCCATTATTTTTAAGTCCGTCAAAAATCCATCTAAACAGACTATTATCATGTCCATTGGATATATGCACAATCACTTTTGTTTGAGAAAAAACAGCCTTTACAGCATCATAACCACTGCTTACTAATTGCGCAAAGTTCTTCATGTTGCTGGAAGCCTTTCCGTCTTCCCACAACATACCATTATTGGTTTCATTTCCAACCTGTACCCACTCAGGGGTTACGCCATTGGATTTTAAGGAGCTCAAAACATCATAAGTGTGATTATATACATCAGATAACAATTGGCTGAAGCTGTGATTAGCCCATGCTGAAGGCTTATTCTGTTGTCCGGGATCTGCCCATGAATCGCTGTAATGGAAATCAATCATAATCCTAAATCCCATTGTCGCGCATCGTTTCGCCAGAGCAACCACCTCAGTTTTACTGCAATGACCGTTATACGGATCATTTGATGGATTAACCCATACTCTTAGCCTTATAGAGTTGATGCCATGATCCTTTAATATCTGGAGGCAATCTTTTTGTACGCCATTATCATCATAAAACTTATACCCTTTGGATTCCATCTGGGGTAACCAGCTTACATCAGCGCCATTAGCAAAAGAAGCGGCTTTGGTTGAAAGCGGGGAAGAGATGTTTAAATAAAAATTTAAGATAATTGATAAGCACAAAAATACTGCCACTTTAGACGAAATAATTTTTCTTTGCATACGATACCTCATAATTCTAAATTAATCATACTTGTTAATATCTGCTAAGTTTAATTATAATATTGTATATATCTTGAATAATTATACCATTT
>JAUZPS010000133.1 GCA_030705945.1 Bacillota bacterium | reverse complement strand
TTACATTTGACGGAGCAAAATAACGAACGCTTTAACGTTATTTTGCGATAGGCAAATGTAAAAGATTAATTGCTTTTTATATAGTATCAAAAAAAACTTAGCAACTGGTCGTTTCAAAAACTTGATATAATGAGTTTTCATCATACAAAACTTGAACAAGGAATTTTTTGAGACGCCCTTAAACCATCGTAAGTTCGATAATTACATTATATTGAAAGGACTGTAAGTTTTGTATGAATCTTAGATTGAAGAGACTTGCTAATGATTATAACCAAATACAGCAATACCTGATTGACAATCCCCATATAATTTTAAAAAGGATTACTGGAAATCCTCCTGAGAAATATTATCTCGAGTACAATGTACGCAGCATCCAGATTATAAACAATGTGGTTAGCGAAATAAATTCTCATCAGGTCGAGATAACAATTCCTCTTGAGTATCCATCAATTCAACCCCAATGCAGAATGCTAACCCCGGTATTTCATCCAAATATCGCTCCACATGCCATTTGCATCGCTGACCACTGGGCTGCTGGCGAATCCCTTAAAGATGTTGTTATAAGAATAGGTGAAATGTTGACCTACCAAAATTACAGCATTAAGAGCCCTTTAAACGGAGAAGCCGCGAAATGGGCGTCAGAAAATCAGCATCGTTTTCCTCTGGATCATATAGATTTCAGAATGTATGGCAGCAATACTATGTTGAATAATAGCTTGCAATTTTCAAGCGCTTCTGTAAATACTGCCGTTTTACAATCACCTTCAGAATCATCGAAGTGCTCCAATTGCGGAAATAAAAGTTCAAAGCAGAATTTTCTAACCTGCAGAAACGATCATAATATTTGTGTTGACTGCCAAGTAAAGTGTCAAAATTGCGGTAAAACCTTATGCATTATCTGCGAAACCAAAAAATGCGCTGTCTGTGGAAAAATTTCTTGTATGGATTGTATGGAGTTCTGTCCATCCTGCAGCAAATATCATTGCAGCTCTCATACAAAGGAATGTCACATATGCGGGGAAAAAAACTGTTTCAACTGTATTATCGAATGCCCTCAATGCGGTTTGTATGTTTGCGGCTCCCATTTTAAAAATAATGAGAATATGTGTTTTTCATGCTTCTATAAATAAGTTATATAAAAAGCACTATTAATCTTACATTTGACGGAGCAAAATAACGAACGCTTTAACGTTATTTTGTGATAGGCAAATGTAAAAGATTAATTGCTTTTTATATAGTATCAAAAAAATAGCTGGTCAACTGGTCGTTTCAAAAACCTGATATGATGGGTTTTCGTCGTATAAACCTGAACAAGGAATTTTTTGAAACGCCCTTATCTTTATTCCAACTTACCTTTATCCCTGTCTTGCGAGAATTGAATAAAAGACCTCAACCTGCCGCAATTCATTGCGCAAGTTAGAGGTCTAAAATGTTTAAAATTATTATTTGACTTTGATACTGCCTTATTTATATTCAACGTCTAACGCCATTTTCAGAACCTAGCTCTATAGATAAGCAGCATATTTAATCTTTTACAATCTTATTTGAACGGCTTCTTTTATTTACTTCCTTACCGAAATTTACTACCTTTTTAGCGTATTCTTTCAACTTTTCATATACCATATAATTTACAGTTCCTTCAGGATATACTCCAGCTTTATTCTTTTGTCCAGCGCTGACGCCTGTCAGTAGCTCAATTCCTTCATCAATTGTTTTAATCGGATATATATGAAACTTATTATTTTTTACTGCATCAATGACCTCATCATTTAAAACGAGATTTTTGATGTTCTGATGAGGAATTATAACCCCTTGTTTTCCTGTAAGACCTCTGTACTTACATACCTCAAAAAACCCTTCTATCTTGCTTGTAGCTCCTCCAATAGGCTGAATTTCGCCTTTCTGATTAACCGACCCGGTCACTGCTAAACCTTGATAAATTGGTATTTCAGCCAGGCTTGATAATATGGCGTAAAGCTCCGCGCTAGACGCGCTGTCTCCGTCAACGCCACTGTATAACTGTTCAAAACAAAGGCTTGCTATCAAGGAAAGGGGCATATCCTGAGCATACTTTTCTCCAATATAAGCGCTTAATATAAGTACTCCTTTTGAATGTGAAGTACCGCTCATTTCTATTTCTCTTTCAATATTGACGATTCCTTTGCCGCCAATATAAGTATTTGCAGTTATTCTCGAAGGTTTTCCAAAGGAATAATCCCCGAGATCTATTATTGATAAACCATTTATTTGTCCAACAACTTCACCATCAGTATCAATCAAAATCGTCCCATCCTGCAAAAGCTCCAATAGCCTTTTATCATACTTATTCGACCTATATATTTTCTCTCTTAAGGCTTTTTTAACATGCTCTGAGTTTACATATTCACTTCCCTCTATAGACGCCCAGGTTGAGGCTTCACACAATATTTCAACAATATCATTAAATCTAGTTGTTACCTTAGTCTGGTCTTCAACAAGCAGAGAGCCATATTCAACAACTTTTGCAACGCCAGTCTTATCAAAATGAAGCGTATTTTCCCTTTCACAGAAAGCAGCTATAAATTCAGCTAATTTCGTTATGTTTTCGGGAGTTCTTTCCATCTCATCATCAAAATCCACTTTTATTTTAAACAATTTTTTAAATTCTTCATCATACTCATACAACGCCTGATATATATATTCACTCCCAACCAGAATTACTTTGACATTTAAAGGTATTGGCTCAGGCTTTATTGCGGAAACAGCAACCAATCCCATTTGCTCCTTTAAATTCTCAACACTTATTTTTTTCGAAGTCAGCACTCTTTTTAAGGCTTCCCATGATTGAACATTATTTAAAACATCTTTGGCCTGAAGAATTAAATAGCCGCCATTTGCCTGATGCAGAACACCTGATTTAATCAGTGTGAAATCAGTTGTCATAGTGCCAAACTCGTTTTCGTATTCAATCTTCCCCTGAAGATTGTAGTAGGTAGGATTATACTCAATAACCACCGGAGCTCCCTCAAGCTCGCTGTTATCCACAAATAGATTTACTTTATATTTATCAGTGGGGGCGCCCATGCTTTTAGCCCATGGGATGAGCAACTGCTGTTGATCTTCAGGAATTTCCTCATCTCTAAAATCACTGATATTATTTAGAATATCCTCTTGGACCTTATCCATATATTCAGCAATTTTAGGGTAATCCTTGTATTTTTCTTTAAGATCGTTAATATGCATTCCGACAGCAAATAACGCGATCTTGCTCTCCCACTCGTTTACCTTTTCTTCAGCTTCTTTTTCTATATTCTTGATCTTACGAATTATCTCCATGGTTTCTACTTGCAGTATATTGGACTTTTCATTTATCTCATGCTTTATATCTTCCTCAAGATCACCATATTCCTGTTCACTAATTGTCTTACCTTCAACTACAGGTAAAAAATATATACCAGCATTGGTTGTCTTAACTTTAAAACCTTGACTTTCAGCATCTTCATTGAGCTTATCAAGCAATATATCCCTTTCATCCTGATAATCTTTTACAATATCCGTTTTTTCTTTCTCATAATCATCGCTTTCAAATGTCCTTGATATTTCAATCTTCATTACCTTAATGAACTCATCCATATCCTTGCGGAATACCTTGCCCAACCCAGCTGGCAAATTTAATGCTGTCGGATGATTTGGTTTATCAAAGTTATAAACATAACACCAATCATCCGGAACCTTTTCTTCCTGAGCAATATTTTTGATTTGACTCAAAGCAAAGCTTGTTTTACCTGTACCGGTCAATCCTGACATGTATATATTATATCCTCGCAGTCTTATGTTCAGACCGAAATCCATTGATCTTACAGCCCGCTCCTGACCTATAATACCTTCAAGAGCTTTAAGCTCCGACGTATTATTAAAATTGAATTCATTAGGATTGCACTCATTACGAAGTTTATCGTAAGATAACCTTTCTGTTCTAGACATGTATTTTCCCCCTTTGCGAAGGTATAATCATACTGATTTTCCATTGAAAAGCCAATAATCTACTTATTTATGATGAACACTTAACGGGTAGGAATCAGACTGCTAAATTATGATGTTTATTCTATTAATATATTCAACTAAATTAGACAAAAATCCTCTTTTTTAAGGATCTATTAAAGAATTTCTTACGTTTTTTATATATATTAAAATTATTATAATCTTACATTTAGAAGAGCAAAATAACTAACAGTTTTAAAGGTATTTTGCGACATATGAGGGCGTTTCAAAAAATTCCTTGTTCAAGTTTATACGACGAAAGCCCATTATATCAAGTTTTTGAAACGACCAGTTGCTAAGTTTTTTTGATACTACCTAAATGTAAAAGATTAATTGATTTTAATTATCATACAAAACTTGAACAATGAACTTTTTTAAATGCGCTTATTAAATTGGTCAAATGATTAACATAGGTCACTTGTTTATTTCATATTTCCACATTATGATTGCATCCTCACCATTATCCGCATAATAGGATTTCCTCGACCCAGCGTTTACAAAACCATATTTTATATATAATTTTTGAGCTGCAATATTTCCTTTTCTCACCTCTAAAGTCATCTTATCTATCCCTAACTTAATTGACGAATGTATCATATATTCCAAAATTCCGCTTCCGATACGAATCCCTCTGAATTCAGGATGTACTGCAATGTTAGTTATGTGTCCCTCATTGAAAACTTTCCACATTCCTCCATACCCAACAACTTTGCCTTCAAACTTTGCCACATAATAATTCGCAAAAGTATTTTTTGTAATTTCCTCTATAAAAGCCGCCTTAGACCATGGTATGTTAAAACTAAGATTTTCAACAATCATCACATCATCAACGTGCTGTTCTGTCATTGGAATAACCTCAACCTTACTCACGATCCTATACTCCATTCCTTTTACAGTATTCTTGTTCCGCCTGGGATTTTCTCAAATAGTATGGAACCATGTCAATAGGGCTTTCCAACTTGCCGGATTTGGCGGCTAAAAAAGCTAATTGAGCAACAGATGAGGCTTTGTGCAAAAGCAGATTGTTCGGAGCAAACTTGCATTTATCACCCAAACTGTCCGATAGATAATTTCTGTGATTTTCTACTGCATCACCGACAAAATATATAACTTCATCTTTCTTAATAAGGAATTCCTTAAGCTCTGCTATATCAATTCCCATATATTCAGATTTTCTGACTAACTCCTCTTTATCCCATTTATATATAGATGTATAGACCTGATTGTTCCTTGCATCCATAATAGGACAAATTATAACTCCACTAGTTGATATATTATATGCCAAAGCATCCAAAGTTGGAATACTTATGACAGGCTTCTCTAGCGAATATGATATGGCTTTTATTATTGTTACTCCGATCCTCAGCCCTGTAAATGATCCAGGACCTACTGATGCCGCATAAACATCGATTTCATCGGGAGCTACCCCCAGATTATCCATAAGATCTTTAATCATTGGCATAAGCTTCTGTGAATGAGTCTTTTTATTATTAATTATATACTCGCCTAATAGTTTTTCGTTATCTAAAACAGCAACAGCCGCTACTGTTGATGATGTATCCACCGCTAAAACTTTCAAGTATTCTCTTCCCTTCATTTGTGTTTATATATATGTTTCGTGATTTATCTAAAATTCAATCCTTTCGTAACCGGTTCCAATAAATTCAACGTTAAACTTTCTCACATTATAACCTTTATCAATATCCTTCATAATTTCAATCCAAATATAGTTCCGAGGCAATATATCCTTGATCAAGTCGGCCCATTCTATCACTACGATTCCATCTCTTTCCAGATACTCTTCAAACCCTATTTCATACATATCTTCAGGGTCGCCAATCCTGTAAACATCAAAATGAAATAACGGAATTCGTCCTGCATATTCATTTACAAAGGTAAAAGTTGGGCTGGTGATATAACCGCTTACCCCTAAAGAATCAGCTATTCCTTTTGTTAAAGCAGTTTTACCGGTACCAAGGTCACCCGTTAAGCAAATTAAGTCGCCTATTTTTAAAATCCCGCCAATCTTTCGTCCAAGAAGTATTGTTTCTTCTTCAGAAAAAGTTTTATATTGTTTCATTACCTTTCCTTTCATACACTATAACACCATTTATAATTGTGTTCAGAACTTTTGTCTTAAGAGATAATGGATCACCGTCTAAAATTATGATATCGGCGTCTTTACCAACTTCGATACTTCCAACTCTGTCATCTATTCCAGTAATTTTGGCTGCATTAATTGTGATGGACTTAAGCGCTTCAGTTTCCTCCATACCTTCCTTAACCGCCATAGCAGCGCAAAGACTCAAATATTGTATCGGCACGCAAGGATGGTCAGTTGTTATCGCTATATTAAGACCCGCTTTAGATAATATTCCCGGAGCCTTTATACTCTGATTCTTAAGTTCAATTTTGGACCTGTCAGTCAACAAAGGACCTACGCACGCAGATACTCCTTCTTCCATAAGAATATCCTTAATTAGATATCCTTCAGTGCAATGTTCTATTGTTATATTTATATCAAATTCTTTTGCTATCCTGATTGCTGTCAAAATATCGTCTGCCCTATGCGCATGAGCTTTCAAAGGAATCTCTTTATTTATTAACTTAAGCAAAGCTTCCATTTTGATATCATACTCAGGTTTGTCATTCTCTTCAGAATTATTATTATAGTCATCAAGCAGCTTTTTATATTCTACAGCCTTAGCCAAATTCTCCCTAAGAAGAGCCGCAGTCGCCATTCGAGTCATTGGCATTTGTCTTTTCTCATTATATACAGTCTTTGGATTTTCTCCGAAAGCAGCTTTCATGGCAACAGGCTCTTTCAAAATCATTTCCTCGATTCTTCTGCCATAAGTCTTAATAGCAGCAAACTGCCCCCCCAGAACATTTGCGCTTCCTGGTCCTGTTACAACAGTAGTAATTCCCGCTTCCCTTGCTTCAATAAATGCCCTGTCCATATGATAAACTGCATCAATAGCCCTTAATTGAGGAGTTACCGGGTCAGTCATCTCATTGCCGTCATCACCCTCAAATCCTACAGAATCTTCCCACATTCCTACATGGCAATGAGCATCGATAAAACCTGGAAATATATAATTGTTATTTGCGTCTAAAATATCTATTGATTGTTTCTGTTTAAGTTTATCTTCATCAAGATTATCAATCGAACCAATATCGATTATTTTTCCCTCATCAATCAATATATAGCCGTACGGATAATCACTTTTTGCCATAGTAGTAATTCTGCCATTTTTTATTAGTAACATCTCTTCCTCCTAAAAAATATTCTCTGCTTGCAATTTTATTATATTTGATATCCAACATCTATCTCTATTAATATTACGTTTACAATATAAAATAATGAACATTTTTATACTATATATTAGTCAATCTATTTATATAGAGAATAAAATTCTATTCAAAACATACTATTTTATTTTATTATAATGTAATTTTTATTACAACGATATTTTAGAATAAATTTAGTATTAAACTCCGTTAACTATAAATATCTATATAAGTTGTATCTGTAAATATACTAAATTCAATTTTGGGGTAAATAAAAAGTCACTTTGATAAATCAATAGTGACTTTTCGCTACATAATTACAGCTCATTAAAATATTTAAATACATTATTTCTTTTCTAAGCAATCTAAAGGATAATTATTTGCTGGATCCCATAATATCCATTCGGTATAACCTGCATCATATACTGCCTTTATCTGTTGCTTAACCTGCTCTGTTCCATATTTCTGATAATATCCTTTCCCGAGCCATGGAGCCGTGAACGCTTGAAGATAAGGACGTATGTTAACTTTGATATTTGCTTTTTTAAGCCTCTTATCTCCTGATAACAATGTTTGATAAATAACATTATATGGTTCTAGATCAGGTTTAGTAAACAATACCCCATTAATCTCCTGCCCAACATTATTTTGCTTAATTGTTGCATAATGTGAAGGATAAACCATCGGACTAAGGTAATCAACATTAGCTGCTAACTTTTCCCAATTTTGTCCTATAATCTTATCATCAGCTGTTGCAACAGCTGATATTCCAAATACATCCGCAGATAACTCTGCACCTTTTTTATTATGAATTTCCTCGTAGGACTTCTTTAAAAATCCTGATATTGCATCTGACTTTGTACTAGGATCAAAGTTTTCCCCAAAGTATATCTTTTTTATATCTCCATCATTGCAGAACCTTACATAATCAAATTGTATTCCATCAAAACCTTTATCGATAGCTTCCTGCGCTATTTTAATATTGTAGTCCCAGGCTCCTTGATTAAAAGGATTGACCCAAGCTCTACCGATATTGTCTCTCCATATGCTTCCGTCCTTTTTCTTAAATGCAAGCTCAGGATGTTTTTTAGGCAATATTGGATCCTTAAAGCAAACAAGTCTTCCTATTACAAAAACATTTCCTTCATGCAATTGTTTGATTACTTTGTCAACATCAAATTTAACCTCAACTGCTCCATTATCTTTGACATCTTGAATATCTGTCTTGTAACCTATAGTACCATTATCATCCTTAATATCTATAACAACCGCGTTTAAATCAGTAGTCTTTGCAAGCTCAATAACCTGTTTTATCCTTTGAGGATTTCCAGCTGTCCATCCTGAAAAATAAAATGCTCTTAGTTTATCAGGTTTTGCAACATGATTTAGAGCAGTTTGTGAAGTAGGAGTAACAGCTGCAGTAGGTGATTGCGAAGGCGCTTGAGACGTTTTATCGCTTGCGCTGCTCCCAGGAACTTTAGTCCCCTGCGCGTTTTGTTTAGGATTATTATTTTTGTCTTGATTACTTGTATTGGCGCACGAAGTTAGTATAGACAAAATCATTATAATACTTACTATTAAGGACGGTGTTCTAGATACTTTTATCATATAGTTGTCGCTCCATTCTAAATTTTTAATGTCTATTTAGCTCAACTTTCCCACTTCAAATTAAGCAGCCCTAAAACGGACCTTAATTTCAATTACATTTGAATATAAACTTGATAAGCCCATGCTTGCGAGAATATGGCTGCCAGAATAATAATGATGTGGAAAAGTTGAGCATTTAATATTAAAATTCATTTTTCTCTAATAGATATACAAATGCAAAGTCAGTTCACTTTGGAAAGTCCGTTTTAGGCATTCAGCGTAACTTATGAAACAAGGTATATATTTTGCAATATAAAAAATAGATATAAAATGTTTATTGCAAAATATATAGTATAAAACTAATTTTACATTTGGTTATCTATAAATAACACATCAAAATATCGAGCAGATTATCAGTAATTTTTCCATAAGTATCTAAATATTAACGCATCAAAACTATAGACATATAATAGCAGTGAACTAATTTAATCTAAGAATACTTTTTTGCCATAGAATATGCTTAATTCTCTATTTTTCTGCTATATTTACTATAACCATTTTTATATTGATTATATCTATCTTCTTATGACAATAATAGAGGAAAAAGTTCCTAATACCAGCATAAATCGATTCACTAAATAATAAATAATATATAACATGTCAAAATAAAGTTAAAGCCTTCGTTATTTTGCCCTGCTAAAGTAAAATTCATTATGATTTTAAAATAATCGCCATTAAATACTTTGTAAATTTCGATATGATGATAATTTATCAGAAAAATAGAATATTTTCAATATATTGTGAACATTTTTAATAATAAATATTATATATAAGTTGCAAAAAAGATTTTGCATTAAAAATGCAGTTAATACATCTGCATTTTACTATCAAAGCTGAACTTTTCACAACTTATGAATCAAGGTATATATTTTGCAATATATAATGGGTTTTCATCATATAAACTTGAACAAGGAATTTTTTGAAACGCCCATAGTTAATATCTTTTTAAATTTTATAGACATAAAAATAAAGAGGACGCTATCGTCCTCTTTATTTGGCTCCTCAAGTAGGACTCGAACCTACGACCCTGCGGTTAACAGCCGCATGCTCTAGCGAGTGGTGCGATAACATGCCGTAAAAAGCCTATATTTCTTTGCTCCCTTTTATGCCAGTTTTGTCTCCTGCAAGCCCCC
>JAUZPS010000132.1 GCA_030705945.1 Bacillota bacterium | reverse complement strand
ATTTTAGTATCAAAGCTGAACTTTTCGCAACTTATGAATCAAGGTATATATTTTGCAATATAAAAAATGGATGTAAAATGTTTATTGCAAAATATATAGCATAGCAAAATAACAAAGGGTTTAACGGTATTTTGCTATAGATAAATGTAGAAGATTAATTGAATTTTAATATAAGGTTAGTATTAAAAAGAACTTAGCAACTGGTCGTTTCAAAAACTTGATATAATGGGTTTTAGTCACATAAACTTGAACAAGGAATTTTTTGAAACGCCCTAAGTAATGTTGAAAAAATAACTTCCATCAAAGGCTTAGCTTTCTTATTAACTTTACTTACGAATACAAGCTCAAAATCGGAAGTAATTTTTCAACCATTCCTAAAACAAGTAAGGAGGGGTTTTGTGCATAAAGGAATAATCCCTGTAATTTTAGGTACGGCTGTAACGACAACTGGGTTAGCTTTGGGTGGTATTGACGTTAAAAAAAGAGGTATGAATAAAAGAGATAGAAATATTGCAATCAGCGCTGGTATATTAGGACTTGGTCTTGCCCATGTAATACTTGGAAGCATTGATTTGTGTAAAACAGAGGATAACATCTGAAGATAGCAATTGAGGGGGTGGTTTTGCCCCCTCAATTTCATGATATTTAGCTCAACT
This sequence comes from Bacillota bacterium, assembly GCA_030705945.1. Classification (GTDB taxonomy): domain Bacteria; phylum Bacillota; class Clostridia; order Acetivibrionales; family DSM-2933; genus Pseudobacteroides. The sequence continues at coordinate 9,500 of JAUZPS010000132.1, read as the reverse complement.
TTCCCACTTCAAAATAAGCAGCCATAAAAACAGCCATTAATTCAACTATATTTTGCCCTGTAGATCTTAATAATGTTTTATTTTTACTATAAATCACGTTTTTTACATACTTTAGAATAATAAAATGATATAATTGAATAATAAAATTATACATACAAATAAGGAGGTTCCTTGAATGACAAATTATGCTCTGCCGAAAAGAAGCGCGATTGACGCTAAGTACAAGTGGAAGCTGGAAGATATATATGATAGTGTTGAAAAATGGGAAGAAGATTTTGCAGAGGTCAAGGTTTTGTGCGGAGAAATTGTTAAATATTCAGGAAGCTTGGGCCAAAGCGCTACAAAGCTTCAGGAATGTCTGAATCTTAGCGATGACATGCTTAGTTTGACAGATAATGTATATGTGTATGCTCGTATGAAAAGGGATGAAGACAACTCTGACCCGGTATATCAGGCGCTTACAGACAGAGCCGCAGCTTTGAGTACTGAAGTATACTCGGCTGTTTCTTTTATTGTGCCTGAAATTATTTCAATTCCGGAAGATGTTTTAAGTGGATATTTAAGCTCAAATGAGAATTTAAGCGTATATAGACAGGTTATCAATGAGGCTTTAAGGCAGAAAAAGCATATCCTCTCCGATAAAGAAGAAAAAATAATTGCTATGTCCTATGATCTTGCGTCCGCGTCAAAAGATATTTTCACCATGTTCAATAATGCGGATATAAAATTTCCATATGTAAAGGATGAGGATGGAAATGAAATAGAACTGACAAAGGGAAGATATATCAAACTTCTTGAAAGCAAGGATAGAGGTGTGAGAGAAAACTCTTTTCATGCATTATATGATACCTATAAAAAACAGAAAAATACTCTCGCTGCAACCCTTGCCAGCAATGTCAAGTCCAATAGGTTTTATTCATCGGTGAGAAATTATGAATCAGCTCTTCAGGCGTCTTTGGACGAAGATAATATTCATGTGGATGTTTATAACAACCTTATTTCAACTATAAATAGTAATCTGCATCTGCTTCATCGTTACCTGAAACTTCGTAAAAGGGCGTTAAAGCTAGATAAGTTGCATATGTTCGATCTGTACGCGCCTATAGTTGAACAGTCTAACAAAAATATTGCCTACAAGGATGCTTTAGATACTGTGATTAACGGACTTAACCCCTTAGGAGAAGAGTATATAGGGCTTCTCAAGAATGCTTTTGAGTCGGGATGGATTGATGTGTTTGAAAATGAAGGAAAGACCAGCGGGGCATACTCATGGGGATCATATAAAAGCCACCCCTATGTTCTTTTGAATTTCCAGGGAACTACCAATGATGTATTTACTATTGCTCATGAGATGGGGCATGCATTGCATTCATACTATACAAATAAAAACCAACCCTATACCTATTCTCAGTATAAAATATTTGTTGCTGAAGTGGCATCAACCGTTAATGAGTCTCTCTTAATGAAGTTCCTTCTGGAGAAGACTACTGATAAAAATGAAAAGGCTTATCTTTTGAATCACTATCTCGAAGAATTCAGAGGAACCATATTTAGACAGGTTATGTTTGCTGAATTTGAAAAGATAATTCATGAAAAGCTAGAAAATGGCGAGGCTCTTACTCCGCAAACCTTCTGTACCGTTTACAGAGAGCTCAATCTTAAATACTTCGGTTGTGAGGTTGAAGTAGATGAGGATATTGATATGGAGTGGGCGCGCATACCGCATTTTTATTCCAGCTTTTATGTTTATAAATACGCGACGGGATTTTCAGCCGCGGCATCCATTTCACAGAGTATTCTGGACGAAGGTAAACCGGCTGTGGACAGATACAAAGAATTTTTAAAGAGCGGGAGTTCGGATTATCCCATTGAGCTTCTAAAAAAGGCTGGTGTGGATCTTTCGACGCCAAAGCCTGTGCAAGACGCATTAGACGTATTTAATAAAATATTAGCGGAATTAGAGGCTATTATAGACTAATATATATTAAAGTCAGATATTACCGGAAAGGACGTTAGATGATGAGAGAGCCCAGAGTTGCGCAATTAGCCGAAAATATAATAAATTACTCCCTTGGAATAAAGAAAGGCGATAAGCTTCTCATAGAAACATTTGGAGATGCGTTGCCGCTTACTAAAGATCTTGTAAGAGAAACATACAAAGCTGGAGGAATACCTTTCATAACAAATAAAAACAATGAGCTGATAAGGGTTCTCCTTGAAGGCTGCAGTGAAGAACAAATTAAACAGATCGCTTTATTTGAAATAGAAAGAATGAAGCAAATGGATGCTTATATAGGGATCAGATCAGGCGACAATGTAAGCGAATTAGGGAACATACCATCAGAGAAGATGGACATCTATATGAAGTATTATTTAAAACCTTTACACTCTGATATCAGAGTTAAAAATACCAGGTGGTGTGTATTAAGGTATCCTAATCATTCTATGGCTCAGCTTGCAAATACTCCTACAGAGGAGTTTGAGAACTTTTATTTTAATGTTTGCAATTTGGATTATAAAAAAATGTCAGGCGCTATGGATATTCTTGCGGCATACATGGAAAAGACGGATAGAGTCAAAATCACAGGTAAAGATACTGACCTTTCATTTTCTATTAAAAATATGCCTGCAGTAAAATGCGACGGGAAACTGAATATTCCTGACGGAGAAGTATTTTCAGCTCCGATAAAGGATTCGGTAAACGGCGTGATAACATATAACGCTCCGGCTGTTTATATGGGAGTAACTTTTGAAAACATACGTCTTGAATTTAAGGATGGCAAAATAATAAAAGCTACCGCAAATAACACTGAGCGGATTAATCAGATATTTGATACTGATGAAGGAGCTCGTTATGTTGGCGAATTTTCCATAGGATTAAATCCATATATAGAAAAGCCAATGAAGGACACACTTTTTGACGAAAAAATAAAAGGAAGCATTCATTTTACTCCTGGAAGCTGTTATGATGAATGCGACAATGGAAACAAATCAGCTATTCACTGGGACCTTGTGTTTATTCAGAGACCGGAATACGGCGGAGGAGAGATATGGTTTGATGATACTCTCATAAGGAAAGACGGGGTATTTATACCCAAAGAATTAAAGTGTCTCAATCCTGAAAACCTTGTATAGCTTATCCTTCTTTAGATCATAGAACAATAACTAAATAAAATCGTGAAAAAGATTTTACATCCATTTTTTATATTGCAAAATATATAAAAAAGTTCCAAATGTCTAGTATATAGCGCATTTGGAACTTCTTTTTTTCAGGTATAGCTGTTTTTGATCATTTTATAAAACGTGCAGCCACTTGTAAGTTTGCAAAAGTTTATCGCTCATAACCCATCCGGAAATGGCTGGATAGAACCAGATAAAGAATATTGCGACTAATGCAAGGAAACCATATACAACGCATTTTGAAACCAATCTCGTTGTTTCTTCTGCGCCTTTACTCATATATGCTTTGCCAATAAGCTTTGGAACGTCATCATGCACAAACTTAAGCAAATAAACTAAAGCCATTATGAGGAAAGGTATTGCAGTAAAGTAGTGATAGATAAATACGCAGCCTCCTCGATTCTCTAAGAACCACGGGAGATACTGAATAGCGTACGCGACTAAAATAAAGAACACCCGCTTATCTCGCTTCCAAAGACCTAGTATTATTATTGCAAAAACACTTAGAAGACCAAACCAGAATATTATTGGATTACCCATTGTATACATTAATGAGACCTTGCCTGCTGGTAGATTTGTGTCTCTGTATTCAAGCAAAGGCTTATAGTCTACTGCCCATTGCCATGGCTCGGACTGATAAGGGTGAGTAGCTTTTAAATGCGCATGGTAATCATACATGTTTTTCTGGTATCTTACTACTTCCTCAAGATTATGCGTAGGTCCTGGCAGGGTAATTATCGGCAAATAGGATGATACGTAAATTATGCCGGGAATAACAATAAAGAAGATCACGCAGGCTAATGGCGTAAATATCAACTTGTTTTTGACAAAGTCGCGGGTCCATAATGGTAACTTACCTTTAACTCGCTTGTTTTTTGCCTTGACCCAATCAAGTATTTCAGTAATCATAGATGTAAAGAACAATATTGCAAGGCCAAAACCGGCATAGAGGTCAGTCCATTTGCTTGCGGATCCAAGACCCCAGAATACTCCTGCTAAAAGCAGAGGTTTTAATGAGTTTTTAAAGCCTGTCTTATAAGACTTTTTCATGAATGCGTCATACATGAAGAAATAAGTCAGAATTATAAATAATCCGGGATAAGAATCTATAGTTCCAATTCTGGTCTGGGCAAAATGCATGAAGTCAAACATCATTAAAAATGCGCTGATAAAGGCAAATATCTTTTTGTGGAAGACTTTCTTTCCTAACATATACATTGCTGGAACCATCAACGCTCCAAAAAGCGTACCCATTATTCTCCAACCAAAAGGATTCATTCCGAAGATTAGAACCCCCAGAGCCATTATAACCTTTCCAAGAGGCGGGTGGGTAGTTTCGTAAGGTTCCATTCTATGAATGTTTTCGTATGCTGTTCTTGGATGATATATTTCATCAAAGTAGGTTGAATTCTTATATGTGTTGTAATATTGAGCAGTATTTTGTTCGTCAAATAAGTTTTCAACTTTTCCAAGATCTTTTTTAGGATTGGTATTAATTTCTTCGATTTTGATCCCTTTTATAGGGTCTTTACTTCCTTTTGCGTAGAAGGTCATTTCGTTTAATGCTGCTCCGGAAGAGTCCACGGTAACTTTGACTTTTTTTGTCTTAACGTTTATATCAGAAATATACTGCCATCTGAACACGTTATATACATCCTGGTTCATTGTTCCGATGTTAATGTAATTACCTGTCGCATCTAGCGCTTGAACATTATATTTTCCGTCGCCTATATTGTCATAATATCCTATTTTGGAAAGCTCCTGTTCCTTGTCGAAGGTTACAACAAAACTTTCACCTGAAGAAGCAGGTCTCCAAACGCTTTCGGGAGCGCTCATATCCCCGAGATTTATTAGCGCAATTATTAAATATATAAGGGTCATAGCGCCCATTATAATTAAATCTTTTTTATCAAGCTTAAAAGGAGGAGGCGAATTTTTAACGGGAGCGCCATCTTTTCCTTCGCCTGCTTTTTGAAGAGGAATGTCTCCCGACTTGTTATTAGAAGATGAGGTTTCAGCAGACTTTGAGGGTTTGCGTAATACAAAAAATAGTACTGCTCCTATAGCAATTATAAGAGCTCCTACAAGAAATAAGAGCCAGGACTTATCATTGCTCGAAGAACTGCTGTCTCCGCTGTCTGAAGAGTAAAACGGCAGCACATTAGCATCTACAGGCGCGTTTGCTACCTGTTCTACAGTAATATCATCAAAATATGCTGTACCTGTATTTAAGCTCCCATAACCACCTAAACCTGCTGTTACAGTGAGAGAATTCTGATTCTTACCTGTACGGCCATACATTTCTACTAATTTCCAATCTGTTGTTCCCTTAACGTCCGCGGAAGTTATTTGAAGCATCATTATAGATAAATTAGCCCCTTTATTTGTATCGCCAACGTTATCGGTCTTTATCCAACCTGATATCTTATAAATTGAATCAGGCTTTACATCTATAGTTTGTTTTAACCTTGAATCGCCTTCTTTTTTGTTTGTGATAGAGGCGCATTGCTTACCTGAATGAAAAAAGTTGTTTACAACTTTTATTTCTTTCATATTGTCGGAAGCTTCCCATATATCCTGGTCCCATGAATAAGGTTTGTCCGCGTCTTCAAAACCAGGATTTTTAAGCAAATTTGTTCCTTCGGCAGTTGATATACATGACATGCTAAGAGTCAGAACAAATACTGCAAGGATAGAAAATAAGAGCTTTTTCATTTTTTTGACCACCCTCTTGAATGAAATTTTATTGATTATTGTTATTAACCTTTATATAGTAATGAGTTTTACGACCTCCTCCCTTAATAAATTTTAAATCATAAATAGTATTTAATGCAACAAGTAATTGGTTTATTAATATATTAAATTATATTTTCGACAGCATTAGTAAGTACAATCAGACATAATACGGCAAAAATGAATTTTACCATAAGAGATGTTTTATGATTAATTTTATTATATGTAGCAATTTTGGTTAGCCTTCTTTTTAAGGTTGTTTTATCATTAAAAAAGCACGATGCCAAAGCTGTTGGGTAAGATTGAGAAAATCTTTCCGCCATATTGATTAAAGCTAAACCGTAGTTTTTATTCTCATTTGCTCCAAGATAAGAAAGAGCGAGTTCATCGCAAGCTATTTCAGAATCCTGTCTGAGTTTGTAAAAAGCATACCAAATTATCGGGTTAAACCAATGAACTACCAAAAGAATTGATAGTATCAGATTTATCGTAATATCCTTTCTTTTGTAATGAGATAACTCATGATAGATTGAATATTTTAATATCCATAAGCTGTCTTTATTGAACATTTCATCAGGTATAAGCAAAATCGGGTTAATAATTCCGAACAGAGCAGGTGAATTCAAGAAAGTCACAGATTTAAGGCGAATTTTCCTCCTTATTCCAAGTTTTCTTTTGCAATCCTCAAAATATTGGCTAATTGCGTCAGTATTTTTTATTTCGTTCATTTTTAATCTATTAATAAGCTGAATATTATGGCATAAAAAATATGTAATGGCAATAATAGCTCCGAAGAGCCATATAATAAGCCCAAATACCGAAAGATATATTATATCTCCACTTTTAGAAACCGGAAGTGAAGAAGTATTTCCTTGAGGTTGCTCTTGACCTGGTAGAGGGGTGCTTTTAGCTATGCTGCTGGTTGCTGTATTGATAGTATTAATTACATTATAGCTTTCCGTAGTGATTTTCTGATCCGTAAGATTAAATAGATTGTAGATACTGAGTTTGCTTTCTGGCCCAAAGGGGATTAAGAGCTTAAGGATAACAAGAATCCAAATCATGTAATGCCAGCTTGCTCGAAGTTTTTTATCAAATATAAATTTTACTAAAAGCGCAAGGCAAATCAAAAGAGTCGCCATTACGGAAGAACATACAATCCATTTAAATAGAGATACCGCTATCATTAGTTTTCACCTGCTCGCTTTTATTAATATTGGAAACGGATTTTGCAATACAAACTTTGATTATTTACGCGCATGGAAGCTACTGCTATTGGAAGTTTTGACATCGATTAGTCAGTTTTTTCGCTGGATTTATCTTCAAGTATTTTTTTTAGCTCGGATATCTCTTCTAAAGTCAACTTTTCTTCTTCAAGAAAACTTGCAAACATAATATTGAAGGCGCCTCCATAAACTTTACTGAGAAAAGATTTATTTTCAGCGCGTACGCATTCCTTTTCAGATATAAGACTGTAATAAACATATTCCCGGCTTTCCTTGTTAAAGGAAAGCGCTTTCTTTTTAACAAGCCTTCCTAAAAGAGTTTTTATTGTCTTGGGCTTCCAGTTGCAGCTTCCTTCTAAAGCTTCAATTACCTGATTTGCTGTTACTGGCGAATTTTTTGCCCATATAACTTTCATTACCTGCCACTCTGTATCCGAAATCTGAGGCACATTAACCATTTATTGCACAACTCCTTTTGAAGAAAAGTTTGAGTTAATATTGTCGATAATATTGCGATTACTTAGGGTGTTTTAAAAAAACTATTTGTTCAGGTTTCATATGATGAAAACCCATTATATCAAGCTTTTAAAACGACCAGTTGGTAAGCTTTTGGTACTTCATTAATAATTGCTGAATATACGCATTTAAGATTACAACTGTAGTCCTTAAAATAATATTACACCTGTAATCGTTAACTGTCAATATTAATTTCTAAAAATTACAAATATTAAGAAAAGGATTAGAAATTTGGAATGTTAAAAAGAACTAATATTGTTAGATAAGTTGCGAAAAAGATTTTACATTAAAAATGCAGCTAATACGTCTGCATTTTACTATCAAAGCTGAACTTTTCGCAACTTATGAATCAAGATATATATTGCAATATAAAAAATAGATGTAAAATGTCTATTGCAAAATATGTAGATTAATCTTAGTCTTCTGCATCTATAAATAAAAACACTTTAGACTGTGATCTTACCAAGTACGAAATAACGATGTTTAGGAATGTTGAAAAAATAACTTACGATAAAATCTTTGCTTATGTGTTCACTTAACTCGTGAACACCTGCTCAGAATCGGAAGTAATTTTTCAATCATTCCTTAATCATTTCCTAATCGGTATAAGCTAATTCTAAAGTGTTTTATGAAAAGTCTCTAAAAATTAAGGAATAATAATTACCTATTTCTTTGACTTTATGTTTTTTGATGGCTCCGGATAAAGTAGTTTGTAGTATTCCTCAATCATTCTGGCTGCAGAGAAATCCCAGATTGACATCTTTATGCTTTCTCTCATCATATCGACCCATTTGTTCCTTTTTTCATAATAAATCGGAATGACTTCTTTTAACAGGACGTCATACAGAGATTTAAGATCAACCTTATCCTGATCCTTGCCTTCATATCCATCTCCGATTTGCCAGCCGTTTTTTCCGTGTTCACAACCTTCAGGCCACCATCCGTCAAGAATACTTAAGTTTAGAACGCCGTTCATAGCAGCCTTCATACCGGAAGTTCCGCTGGCTTCTAACGGACGGATCGGGTTATTTAACCATACATCGCAGCCTCTGGTGAGTAATTTTCCAATTTTCATATCATAATTCTCAACGAAAATCACACTTTCAGGATACCTCTGCGACATAGCGTATAGGTTTGATACAATTTCTTTTCCAGTAAGATCGTTAGGATGCGCTTTGCCTGAGAAAATAAGTTGTAGCTTTCTATCTTTTAAAAGAGGCTCAATAATCTCTTTCTTTCTGAATATAAAGTCACTCCTCTTATATGGAGCAGCGCGACGAGCAAAGCCTATTGTAAGTACATTCTCATCCAATCTGACATTATTGCGAGCATCAATTTCATCGATCATACTCTTTTTAGCCGCCATATGAGGAGCCCACAGATCGTCATTTTTTTCATAAGCTGCTTTTATAGCTTCATCTTGCCATGTACCGTTATGGACGCCATTTGTGATTGCTATTATTTCACAAGCCCCATCGACGTTCTTCCACATTTTCCTGGCGGTTTTGCCATGAAGCTGAGCCACCGCGTTCGCTTTAAATGAAAGTCTGAGACCGGCTACAGTCATATTAAATGGATTGCCGCCTAAATTCATCATCTGACCATAAGTAAGTCCATCGTATGCCCCCATGTACTGCAGCAATTCATGAGCGTGAACTTCATTACCGGCTTCAACTGGCGTATGGGTCGTAAAAACTATTTTTTTTCTAACTACCTCAAGAGCATCGTCAAAAGATAGTCCTTCCGTATCCATCAGCTCTCTGATAAGTTCAATTCCGGCAAATACAGCATGCCCTTCGTTAAAATGGTAAACATCAGGAGCGATTCCTAGAGCTCTAAGAACCT
>JAUZPS010000131.1 GCA_030705945.1 Bacillota bacterium | reverse complement strand
TTTTTGAAACGCCCAGTTGCTTAGTTTTTTTGATACTGTCTAAGCTGAAAGCGCAGAGGACTATAGAAGTGTTCTCCAAGCAATATTAATTATTTGCATAGTATGATTTTACTCCTTCATTAACAGCATACGCGATTTTATCCTGATACTCTTTTGACTGTAGTTTTTTCTCTTCTTCAGCATTAGACAGAAACCCACATTCTACTATGACTGATGTTGTCTTACAATCTTTAAAAATAATAATAGGCTCTTTCTTTAATAATGCTTCCCGTTTATTGTTGGGATCAAGATTTTCTCTAATTGATTTCTGGATGCTTGTCGCCAATTTTTGGCTCTGAGGGATATTGGGAGGATAAAAAGTCTGAGCTCCGAAGTATTTTGATTCAGGAAATTTATTAAGATGAATACTTACAACAATATCTGCGCCTGCTTCATCCATCATTTTTTTCCTTCTGGTAAGATCTTCTCTTCTCTTTTGAACAATATTCCTTGTCTCTGACTGGTACTCAAGTTTGTCTTCGCTTCTTGTAAGAATAACATTATAATTTTCTGATTCAAGCAGCTTTTTTAATTGGAGCACAACATACAAATTTACATCCTTTTCTTTTAATTCACTATAATCACTGACTGCTCCAGGGTCTTCACCACCATGACCCGCATCTAAAAGTATTGTTTTTCCTCCAGCAGGAGAGTTTACAGGAGATGCTTTTCCACGGCCGATATTCAGACTGTATAAAGCCACCGCAAGGACAAGTATCATCCCGATTAGAAAAATGTTATTTTTTTTCATGATAACTATCATATACGCCCACCTGAATAATTTTATCAATATAACATTATTCATTGGACAGTTTGTCATATTCATATTTTTTATATAACTGACGATATAAATAAAGACTCATTTAAGAGTTTTATATCTATATTTAAATCTTTATAGTAATTTTCAGAGATTGGATTTGTATGAATAAAACAGTGATGTTATAATTTATGTAAACATGAATGTAAAAGAATCTTTATACATTAGGAGAATTTCAATGAATGATTACTCCCTTAATGAAAGAGTTCACAATATTAAAGGGTCCGACTCGGAGATTAACAAGCTTATTGAAGAATATAAGCCCTTTATAGCAGCATGTGTTGAAAAATCAACAGGCAGATTTGTAAGGTATGGTGAAGATGATGAATTAAGTATAGGGCTTATAGCCTTTGCTGAAGCAATAAAGACTTATGACAAATCAAAAGGCAACTTCCTCGCGTTTGCTCAGAATGTTATAAAACGTCGTCTGATTGACTATTTCAGAAAAGAGAACAAGCATAATAAAATTGTATCTATCAGCTCTTATACAGGCGATGACGAAGATAGTGAACTTGATATAACCATGGGAGAATCAATTGAGAAGTATTCTGCGGAAAAAATTAATGAGCTAAGAAGACTGGAGTTGCATGAACTAAAAAAAGAACTTGCTTTGTGGGATATATCCTTTTTTGAGTTAGCCAATGTTTCGCCAAAATCCGAAAAAACCCGCAAGACGTACTCTGATATAATAAAATATCTTATGAGCCATCCCGATCTTATCAGTCATATTAAACAGAAAAAACTTCTTCCAATTGCTGAGATCGAAAAAAATTCAAAGATACCCCGAAAAACAATAGAACGCTCTCGAAAATATATATTAGCCGTTATAATTATTTTAACAGGCGATTATCAATATGTTAATGATTACATTAGTCCTGAGGTGATGAAATGAAAGCGCTTATAGTGGAAATTGAAGGCAATTACGCAGTTGCCATGAGGCCAAACGGAACGTTTGTCAAAGTAAAAAATTCAAGTAAATATTCAATTGGCTGCGAAGCTGAGATTCCCTCCATGATATTCGTTAATTTCAAAACCTTGATGAGCGCAGCTTCAGCAGCTTTATTTCTTATTGTGATGGGAATCAGTTTTTTCTTATATAACAACCCATACAGTTATGTTGATATTGATATTAATCCGAGCATAGAAATAACAACAAATGTATTTGATAGAATTATTAATGTTCGAGCACTAAACCCAGATGCTGAAAAAATTATTAACAACCTGTCGTTTAAAAATAAAGTCATTGAGGCAGGTGTTGATCAGATTATCAACAAAGCAATTCAAAATGGGTATTTAAAGGATGAAAGAACAGATGCCATCATGCTTACTGTTTCTGGTAACAGCAGCAGTAAAAATAAAAAGCTTCAAAAAGTGGTATTATCTACAGCTCAGAAAAAATTTAAAGAAGAGAAGATAAACCCTGAAGTCCTTACCGAGGAAGTAACAAGCAAAAAGCATGACGCAGCGATAAAGCAGGGTATTTACCCCGGAAAGCTTGAGTTAGTCAATAAGCTTTTAGAACTCAACCCCAAGTTACAACCTGATGATTTAAAAAGTAAATCCGTAAAGGAAATTGTTAAGTCAATAAGAGAGTATACAAAATCACAAACAAAGAAAAATAACAAGATTAAAAGCCCAACCAAAGATGGCAATAGCTCATCTTATAGCGCTAAGACTTCAGCCCCTGATATAAGTTTGGCGCCTATTGCAACTAATGCGCCTCGAGGAAATAAATACAATGGAAATTCGGGTTCCAAAAGAAATAATAATGATAATACTAATTTAAAAGGAAAATTAAAAAAGAAAGACAATGGCCAAACCGATTATAATGAAAATATTAATAAAAATGATAATGCTAAATCAAATGATGAAATAAATAAAAAGAAAAGTAAAAGCATTCAACTTTTTGACAGTGTTAAAACCGATAAAGAAAGAAATCAAGATCAAAAAGACACAAAAAACAAATTAAATAAAAAATCTGAGAATGAAGAAAAGGATATAAAGGAAAAAGAAATCGGCATACTCAATGACAATAGCGACGCGGAAGGCGAAAGCAAAACAGATACAAGTTCTACTCCCAACGCTATTTCAAAGAAACATAAGACAAAATAATTAAAAAAACATTTAATCCCTACCCTAAAATCTTATATAGCTTATACGAATATATATTATAAAATAATAACAGGAGGACTATTTATGAGAAAGCTATTATGTATCTTATTATCAGTAACACTTATTCTAACCGGCGGAGTGTTTTCTTACGCTAAAGGTAATGGCAAAGGCATTGAAAGAGATGAAAGAGATAGAAAGAATATCAAAATGGATGTAAAAGGTAACGTACATAAGGATATCAAAAAAGATGACATTAAAATTTCCGTAACTGACAAAACTTATTCCAGCAATGCATCTGTTATCAATCTCGATGAAAAAGCAATTAAGGAACAGATAAAAAAATCCGAAAAAGACCTTGAGAATATGAAGAAGCTATTAAATAAGCTTCAGACTTTAAAAAGAAAAGTTAATAAAAATAAAACAATGATTTTTATTAACGGCGAGGAACTTGAAACAGATTCTTCTCCTGTCATAATCAGCGGAAGAACACTGGTTCCTTTAAGGGCTATATCAAATGGCTTGAATGCAAATGTTACATGGGATTCCGCAACTCAGACAGTTACTGTAACAAAATCTGTTTATGGCGATACTTACGGAGCTAAAAATACAATTGTTACAATAAAATTAGGCTCAGATACAATAAAAGTTGATGGGACAAATGTTAAAATCGAGGTTCCAGCTCGTATAATTGGATCAAGAACTTTCGTACCGATAAGGTTTATTGGTGAAATATTCAAAATGAAATTTGACTGGGACAACCAATCTCAAACAGTTATAATAATTGATAACCATACAGTTGTTCCTGCAACCCCAACTTCTACGCCTACATCTACTAATACTCCTACCTCGACTAGCACACCGACGCCAACTGCTACTTTAACTCCTACTTCTACTCCGACATCAACACCAACGCCTACACCAACACCAGTTCCGGCAACCCCAACTTCTACAGCTGTTCCAACTGAAACTGCTGCAGCAAATACTCCAACACCTGCTCAATAATATTATTGCAAAAAGCCGGTATCAATATACCGGCTTTTTTAATATCATTAAATAAAAAGCAATTAATCTTTTACATTTGCCTATCGCAAAATAACGTTAAAGCGTTCGTTATTTTGCTCCGTCAAATGTAAGATTAATAGTGCTTTTTATATAACTTAGGGCATTTTAAACAATCTGATATAAAAATTTACATTAAATTACCTATATAAGTCCTATTTATTCTTAAGCTTCAGATAAACCACACCTAATGGCGGAATAGTAAGACAGAGTGAATTTGGTTTACCGTGGCATTCAATTTTTTCAGAATTCAACCCGCCTTTATTCCCCTTGTTGCTTCCACCATAAATCTCCGAGTCGCTATTCATAATTTCCTCATAGAAGCCTTCAACAGGAACTCCGATTCTATATCCTGTGTGTAATTCTGGAGTAAAATTACATACCACGATAATCATGTTTTTCCAATCTTTTGCTTTTCGAACGAAACTTATTATGCTGTTATCCGCGTCATTACAATCAATCCATTCAAAACCTTCATGATGAAAATCCACTTCGTATAATGCCGGCTCATTCTTATAAAGATTATTTAAATCTCTTACATAATTTTTCATTTTCCCATGCATCTCATAATCCAACAGATGCCAATCCAAACTGCTTTGATAATTCCATTCTATGAATTGTCCGAATTCACTTCCCATAAATAAAAGTTTCTTTCCTGGATGAGCGTACATATAGCCGTAGGTTCCTCTTAAACCTGCAAACTTTTGCCAGTAGTCGCCAGGCATCTTGTTAATCATAGAACATTTACCATGTACAACTTCATCATGGGACAGAACCAGAATAAAATTCTCTGAGAAAGCGTAGATTGAAGAAAATGTAAGCTCACTCTGGTGATATTTGCGGTAAATAGGGTCTTTGCTTATATATGTCAGAAAATCATTCATCCATCCCATATTCCATTTATATGAAAATCCTAGGCCTCCTACATGAGGCGGCTTAGATACTAGCGCCCATGAAGTTGATTCCTCGGCGATCATCATAACATTCGGAAAGTATTTATAGACGGTAGTATTCAATTGACGCATAAAATCAATAGCGTCAACATTCTCTTTCCCGCCCCATTTATTAGGCACCCATTCGCCTTCTTTTTTAGCGTAATCAAGATATAACATCGATGCGACTGCATCAATCCTCAAACCATCAATATGGTATTTCTCAAACCAGAAAACCGCATTTGAAACCAAGAAATTGCGTACTTCATGTCTGGAATAATTAAATATATGCGTTCCCCAATCCGGGTGTTCTCCTTGCCTCTGGTCATAATGCTCATATAGAGCTGTGCCGTCAAAACGCGCAAGGCCGTGGCCATCTTTTGGGAAATGCGCCGGAACCCAGTCAAGAATGATTCCAATTCCATTTTCATGGCATTTGTCAACAAAATACATAAACTCTTCCGGTTTTCCATATCTGCTGGTTACAGAGTAATACCCTGTTATCTGATAACCCCATGAACCATCAAAGGGATATTCAGAAATTGGAAGAAGTTCTATATGCGTATATCCCATATCTTTAACATACTTAATAAGGGAATCAGCCATCTGTGTATATGTGAGAAAACACTCCGGATCTTCGGCATTTCTTGCCCATGAGCCGAAATGCAGCTCATAGATTGAAACAGGTTTATCAAATGTGCTATTGTTGCTGCGGTTCTTAATCCAGTTATCATCGTTCCATTTGTAATCATCCAGATCATATATAACAGAAGCTGTTCCAGGCCTCAATTCAGAGTAAAAGGCGTATGGGTCAGCTTTTAAGTACAATTCATTATGTGGAGTTTTTATCTCATATTTATATATCTCATCTTTGTTAACGCCTGGTATAAATATTTCCCAAACTCCTGAACATCCTCTGCTTCTCATTTGATGTTTTCTTCCATCCCACTGGTTGAAGTTCCCGACAACGCTTACTCTTTTGGCGCATGGAGCCCAGACAGCAAACAATGTACCCTTTATTCCATCAATGGTTGTAATATGCGCTCCGAGCTTTTCAAATATCTTATGTTGATTTCCTTCGTTAAAAAGGTACAGGTCAAAATCAGATATCACCGGTAAAAATCTATACGGATCATAAGTAGAATAGGAATTTCCCTCAAAATCTAAAATCTCATATTTGTATAAAAAGAAATCTTTTTTATCTGCTATGATAACTTCAAAAAAACCATTCTCATGTATTTTCTCCATAACATAGCTGTTTCCAGTTTCATCATCAACTACTCTAACACTTTTAGCATTAGGCAAAAATGCTCTTACAGCAAACCCTTTTGCGCTTTTTGAAGACCCCTCAACCTTATGAATGCCAAGAATTCCAAAAGGATCTCTGCATTCAGCATTAACAATTTCTAAAATCTTTTCTGTATCAGCTGCAATATTCATGGATTATACCACCTTTTTTTACAGTTTGTCTTTCAAATTTGATATATGGAACCTTATAATATTATATATATTATATATATTTATACAATACTAATAACTAAAGATATAAAAATTTATTTAAAATTTATATCCATTTGTTATCTTAACCTTATTTCGCCAAAAAAACTCAAAATCCTTTTATTTCATATCATAATTTACATAAATAAATAATCTGATGCAACTATATATTTTGAAATAAACATTTTACATACTTTTTTATATTGCAAAATATATACCTTGATTCATAAGTTGCGAAAAGTTCAGCTTTGATATTAAAATGCAGACGTATTAACTGCATTTTTAATGTAAAATCTTTTTCGTAACTTATATAATATTAAAACCATTATTAATCTTATTAACCTTACATTTGGTTATCTATAAGTAAAGGATATTTTTCCCTATTTTTAAATAACTAATACATAACTACAAAATTTATTTAGTCAGTGCCAAAAAGCTGGTATACTCAGCGTTTCAAGAGCTTGATATGGGTTTTCATCATCCAAATCACTCCGAATAAAAATTACCAGTAGCTACATGACCGTGTTTTGGCCACTTAACTACTGGTAATGTTAGCTTCAAAGCATATAAAATTTATTATTTTTCAGGATTAATGTTCGAAGTTCTGAAGCAAATTAAATCTTCATTGTATGACCTTCTGATTTACTGTAGTTCCTTCACATTGGCCATACTTCTTTCATAAACTACCGTCCTGTTTCTTCCATCCCCTTTAGCTTTGTATAACGCTAAGTCCGCGGTCTTTATCAGGTCATCCTTGTTATCACAAAATAGCGGCATTGAAGAAACGCCAACGCTGCAACTAATAAATGGTATATCTATATCTCCATACGGAGGCATATATGCCTTTTCAACAGTCTGTCTAACTCTTTCAGCTACCTCATGGGCTGTGGCAATATCTGTCGAAGGCAAAACCACAACAAACTCTTCCCCGCCGTATCTGGCAACCAGATCGGTAATCCTCACCGTTTTAACCACCAGCTTTGCAAAAAGCGCTAATACATGGTCGCCGGCAAAATGTCCATAAGTATCATTAATCCTCTTGAAGAAATCTATATCGAGAATTATAATGCTTAGATCTTCTTTTGAATTTTGAGCAATATCGACCTGAGTTTTAATGAACTCATTAAAATACCCTCTATTGTACACCTTTGTAAGATTATCGAACTTGGAGCTTTTATCAAGCGTAGATATCTTACGTCTACTTTTAATAAGAGTCTTGGCAATTTCTGTATAGGATTTAATTTTTAAAATCAGGGCTTCATTAAAAGCATTTTCCTGCAGACTGTATAGCTGTAGAATACTCTGAGGAGATTCCATATTTACTATTGTGAGGCAAGCATAACTGCCTTGTTTGTATTCGGGAAGCTGATACGCGCATTTTATGCCATTTTGGATGCTTGTAATCCGGCATTCTCTACCTGTTCTAATAACGGGACAGCTCTTAGGAGACATGTTACATAGAGGAACTTTTTCATAACCTATTCTTTGCCAATGATTGTCTACGACGTCTTCAATACCGTCCACAGGCATTGTGTTTTTATAAAATAATGTTATATTTTTAACCATAACTGTTCTGCAGATAAACTCGTACATTCTTTCGTAAACTTCTTTCTCAGATTGAGCGCGGTGTATTGCGTCTGTAAAGTCCTTAAAATTCTTAAGTTCCCTTATATAAGTTCTCTCTATTGTTATTCTGTTGATAAGTAAACCAAATAGAAAAAATATTATCAAAGACAAAATCCCTATTATCCCGGATATTGCAAGCATTATTGTATCTAATTGATTTTTCGAAATATATTTATGAAGAAGCAAAAATGCTATTGCGCTTATTGAGCAACTTAATACCAAAGAGATAAAAAGTATTGCAAAAATGCTTATCTTTCCCTTTTCAGGCGCATTATTCTTTGCCAATAATATTCATCCTTTCTTTAACAGATAACATTAATTCTGCTAATAATTAATTAAGTAACAAAATTACCGATTAAACATAAAGGCTTTAATACAAAGATAACACCACTCAAATAACTTATAATAAAGCTTTTTGTTAACTTAATTTAATAGTAGTTGTTCATACACATACTAAAATAAGTTATAAAGTCCTAATTACATTTAACATAAGGAAATATATTATAATAAAAGACTGCTTTGAATATAAGCTTTTCTAAAATAAGATAGATAATAAAAAGCTCTTTGAAAATAGTTAAATTAAAATCATTTATTATCTTTCATTGAGATTTACATTAGGAATACCCTATGAAAAATTATAAAAGGCAAATATAAAAATGAATGATTTTAATCTAAATAATCTTTACTTGAACCGATTGTTTTAAAATTCTTTATCTATATCTTTACTATACCATAAATATATCGGAATTAATATTAAATTTATTTAGCAAATTAAAATAACACATATAGCCAAGTAATAAATACAGTCTTATATAACTGATCGTTATAACTAGAGATAACAAACTATAGATTAATATTTCTATTAATTCTACAAAAATAAAAGATAACGAACTGTATAATATTTAGGGCGTTTCAAAAACTTGCTACATAAGTTGCGAAAAAGATTTTACATTAGTAATGCAGTTAATACGTCTACATTTTACTATCAAAGCTGAAGTTTTTGAAACGCCAAGTATACCAGTTTTAATACTTCCTTTTTTGTTCACTTTTTTATTTTAAATTAATTGTTGTTTCATCAGAATAACCGAGTCTTTTTTGCGTAACAGGATCAAAAGCTTCGACTTTACCGTTTACAACATAATCTGATTTACTTGCATTACCCTTTAAGTAAACGTTTATTTTTACTCTTTGTTCCATTGCATCAAATTTCACATTATTTAATGTAATAGTTACAAAAGGCTTTCCACCCGCATCCGAATAGTCAAATGTCATATTATCCATCGCGGGACTTCCTGAGTTTCCATTATCCAGTTCAATACGATCAATTATATTCTGAGGATCAACTACCGTATTTCCCTTTTTGATTTTAATAGTCAAATCATAGTTTACGGGTCTTATATCGTTGAGTTTGAGATTATCTGTGCCAACTAACGCGTTGAAGCTTTTGCCGTCTTGGCTATTGCTTGTTACATTTAGAGAAGGCTTTAACAGTTTAACATTGTTTAATGTAAATGTATTTTCATCAACATCGCGTGTATTAACCGCTCCAGATTCGCTTGCTCTCAATGTAAAATCAAATTTCTGGCTGTCTAGTGTCTTGAAATTCATCTTAAAGGAAATGTCTTCAGCTTGGTTGGGCTCAAGCTTCACTTTATTAGGATATCCCTTTGCGTCAAGACTTAGAATCCATGGTTCCTTGCTCTTATAATTATTATATTCTGTCGTAGGGCTTATATCCCACAAACCAGTATTGTATGTTTCTGTAAGATCATAGGTTTGCGTCTTTGCTCCATTATTTGCAATCGTAGCTTTTACAGCTATATTGTCTTTACCGTTCCATTCATTATCATTTGTGTCATCAAAGTTTACCGCCACCTTCGACATCCAACCAAACAGATTATAGCAGAACTTGTAATCCTCAACCGCCTTGCCGCCTGATCTTACAACATGCTTGGTTATTCAGCACCCAATGTCATTGGTAGTGATAACTATTCTTCCTGCTGGTCCGTTAGTTCCAGCAACATTTCTTACAGCCATATTCGGATATAATTTCCCGTTGTTGGGTTCCTGTACATTAAGAATTACTTCGTCCGTCGGAAGCAGGCTTGAAATGTATCTATTGTCGTCATTTAACCATTCTTCGCC
>JAUZPS010000130.1 GCA_030705945.1 Bacillota bacterium | reverse complement strand
TCTATGAAATTTAAAAAATATTTCATTCATGCGCAAGTTTAATATTGCAAATAGCTGTTGTTAAGGGCGTTTCAAAAAATTACTTGTTCAAGTTTATACAACGAAAACCCATTATATCAAGTTTTTGAAACGACCAGTTGCTAAGTTTTTTTTGATACTATATAAAAAGCAATTAATTTTTACATTTGCCTATCGCAAAATAACGTTAAAGCGTTCGTTATTTTGCTCCGTCAAATGTAAGATTAATAGTGCTTTTTATATACCTAATCCCATTTTAAGTTGCTTTGTACAAATATTTATCGGCAAATATATTAATGAAATACACTTAACTTTACATATTAACTAAATTGGATGTTTATGTAATTAAGTTAGCTTTATTATATTATAAAATAAAAAGATATTGAAGATGTTTATAGTAATAAAAAGCAAAATAAAAAGTCATAAATTTATATGACTTTTTAAAATTTATAATTTATTGTTGAAACGCTTAAAACATAAATATCAAATGTCTAGTGATTTAATAACTTCCTTTAAAGCGTTTGCGGATTTTGAAAGAAGCGATAATTCCTGTTCATTTATTGGGACATCTAATATCCTGTCAATTCCATTCCGATTTACCAGAGTTGGAAGGCTTAAGCAGATATCATTTAAACCATACTGCCCATCAATCAAGCTGGACACAGTCAAAATTGAATTTTCATTCCTAACAATGGTTTCAACAATTCGCCTTACAGCCAGCGCAACGGCGTAATATGTAGCTCCTTTTTTGTCGATTATCTGATATGCCGCATTCTTAACATTTTCGAATATTTCGTTTCTAGTCACTTCTCCAAGACACATATCAACGCTTCTGCAATAGTTATCCATTGGGATGCCAGCTATATTTGCTAGGCTCCAGGTTGGCACCTCAGTATCTCCATGTTCTCCGATTATGTAAGCGTGAACATTACGGGTGTCAATACCAACATGGTCGCTTATAAGGAACCTGAATCTGGCTGTGTCTAAAACTGTGCCCGAGCCTATAACCTTGTTTTTTGGAAAACCGGAAAGTTTATAGGTTATATATGTAAGAATATCAACAGGGTTTGTTACCACCAACAGAATGCAATCTGTATTATATTTAAGAATTTCATTGATAATTCCTTTGAAAATCGATGTATTCCTTTTAACAAGGTCTATTCTGGATTCCCCAGGTTTCTGACTGGCGCCGGCGGTTATAATAATTATGTTAGAACCTGCGCAGTCGCTGTAATCGCCATTATAAAGGTTAACGGGTCTTACAAAAGGCATTCCGTGATTCATATCCATAACTTCGCCCTGAGCCTTGTCTTTATTGATATCAATTAAAACAAGTTCAGAAACAAGTCCGCTTAACATAAGCGTATACGCTGTTGTTGAACCTACAAATCCCGAACCGATAACAGAAACCTTAACAATTGATTTACCGTTCATTCTAAAGCGCCTCCCTAAAACAGCTTAATTTTTTAACTATAAATTATAATAAAATATAAATTATAAATTGTAAATTATAACAACTGTTTCACTTATATTATACCTCCGTTTGTGAATTATTAAACAATAAGGTATGCTATTGCTTAAAATTATCATATACTGATATAATGAGCTATATTAAAATCAAATAATCTTTTACATTTATCTATTGCAAAATATATAGTATGAATTTTTTTAACAGCGAGGTTATAAATTATGGGTGAACTTATGAAAGCAGAAATTATTGCAGTTGGAACTGAACTATTAATGGGCCAGATTGCCAATACAAACGCGCAATATATATCAGGAAGGCTGCCTGAGGCGGGGATTGGGGTTTATTATCACAGCGTAGTCGGGGATAATCCGTTAAGACTTATAGAATGTCTTGATTTAGCCATTAAGAGATCCGATATTATTATTCTGACCGGCGGTCTTGGACCTACAAAGGATGACCTTACTAAAGAAACTGTAGCTGAAATATTTGGAAGAAAATTAGTTCTTCACCAGGAGAGTCTTGATAAAATAATAAAATTCTTTGAAAAAATTAATAAGCCAATGGTTGAAAGTAACAAAAAACAAGCTTTATTGCCGGAAGGATCCATTGTTATTGAAAATAATAACGGAACAGCTCCGGGATGTATCATTGAAGAAGGTGGAAAGGTTGTTATAATGCTGCCTGGGCCGCCAAAAGAAATGAAGCCCATGTTTGATGATACAGTTCTGAAATATTTTAACTCAAAATCAAATGTTAAAATTGTTTCGAAGTTTATAAGAATCTTTGGAATAGGCGAATCATCAATGGAAGAAAAAATAATTGACCTCATCGACAACCAGACGAATCCAACAATAGCGCCCTATGCCAAAGATGGGGAAGTAACGCTCAGAGTTACAGCGAATTGTGGAATTGACGATGATGGAGAAAAAATAATAGAGCCCACAATAAAAGAAATCAAGAACAGACTTGGTGATGCTGTTTATTCTACAGAAAATAAAAATCTCGAAGAAGTTGTTGGTGAGCTATTAATTAAGAATAATATTTCAATATCTTTTGCAGAATCCTGCACAGGTGGGTTATTATCAGCAAAATTGACTGATATCCCAGGAATATCTTCAGTTTATAGTGGCGGAATGGTCACTTACAGTAATGAAATAAAGCAGCATAACCTTAATGTTAACGCTACTACGTTAAACCTTTATGGCGCTGTAAGCAGCCAGACAGCAAAGGAGATGGCTGTAAATATAAGAAAGGTAATGAAGACAAAACTTGGGCTTTCTGTAACTGGAATCGCAGGGCCTGGAGGCGCTACGGAAAATAAACCTGTGGGGCTTGTCTACGTGGGGTTAGCTGATGAAAAGGGCGTTGATTGCATAGAGCTAAGACTTTGGGGAGATAGAAACAGAATAAGAAATAACACGGTTTTAAACGCTTTGGATATGATAAGAAGATATATTCTTAAAAATTGTAACGCTATATAAGTTGCGAAAAAGATTTTTACTATCAAGCTGAACTTTTCGCAACTTATAAATCAAGGTGTATATTTTGCAATAAAAAAATGGATGTATAATGTTTATTGCAAAATATATAGATGATTGCGTATAAATAGGAGGAAGTTTTTTGGGAGCTGTACAGAAGAGAAAATTAACCGGAGCTGCTTTGATAGTTATGACTTCTATTGTATTTAGCAGATTCACGGGTTTTTTACGAGAAATACTTATTCCGAACATTCTAGGAACTAATGATGTAGGAGATGCCTATGTAATAGCCTTCAGGATAACAGGCCTTATGTATGATCTGTTAGTAGGCGGTGCAATAGCAGCAGCCTTGATTCCTGTTTTATCGGGTTACCTTGCAAAGGATCAGGAGGAGGAAGGTTGGAAGGCTTTAAGCACATTTATCAATATAGTCTTTATTGCAATGATAATCACTTGCGCAGCGGGAGTAATTTTTGCTCCGCAAATTGTAAGTTTTTCCAATGACCTCTTCAAGATGCATCTTAAAACCCAAGGATTAGCTGTCAGACTGACAAGAATACTTTTTCCGTCAGTAGCTTTTCTGATGCTTGCCGGAATCACAAACGGTATTTTAAACTCATACAATAAATTTGCCGCTGCAGCATATGGACCGTCAATTTACAATTTGGGCAGCGCTTTAAGCCTGCTTCTCTTAAGCAGATATAGTGTTGAGGCTGCAGCGATTGGCGTAATGGCAAGTTCAATTATTTATTTTTTATTCCAGCTCAGTTTTGGAATTAAAAATTTAAGATTTTACAAACTCAAATTTTACCTTAAACATCCCGGATTCCAAAAGATTTTTAAGCTGGCGATACCTTCATTGGCATCGTCCTCAATTGTGCAGATAAACATAATAATTACCACTTTTTTTGTTCCGTTTTTCGGTTCGGGAAATGTAACTGCTTTTCAAACCGCGGATAGAATATGGCAGATGCCTTATGGAGTTTTTGCTCAGGGAATGGGGATTGCTATGCTTCCAATGCTTTCAGCAAACTTGGCGGTAGGCGAAATAAGTCAGTATAAAAACACCCTTTTAAAAGGGCTTAAGACTGTGCTCTTCCTTACAATACCATCCGCTGTTGCATTCATAATATTAAATTACCCTATAATATCAATTTTTAAGTTGTCAAAGAAGTTTAATGAACAAGCGGCATTAAATGCGGGAAATATCCTTATGTTCTTTTCAATAGCTTTAATAACTCAATCAGTAGTTACAATAATCAACAGGGCGTATTATGCCAATAATGACGCTAAAACGCCTCTTTTTATAGGTGTTAGCTCCATCGCTTTAAATATTGTTTTAAGCTATGTGTTAAGACATACGTCAATGGGGGTATCGGGTATGGCTCTTGCTTATTCAATATCGAGCGCGCTTAACGCAGTATTGCTCGTAACAGTTTTAAATAAAAAAATGAAGGGGATTTATCTTGATAAATTGGCAGCTTATTTATTGAAGGTCATTCCGTCAGCGGTTCTGATGGGCGCGGTTCTTTATATTTTAAATCACTTTGTAACCTTTACTCATTTTTCGAAGATACTTCAGTTGATTATATTGCTTTTCTATACCTTAACAGGCTGCGGAATTTATTTTACTATGGCGGTTATTTTTAAAATTGACGAGGCTTATGTGCCTTTAAACATCGTAAAGACAAAGCTTTCAGTCTTTAGAAGAAAAAATGTTGCTTAGCATAACCGATATGAATTTTGCTAAATATTTTGCAATAAGGTAATATCAAAAAAATAACTGGTCAATTGGGCATTTCAAAAATCTTATTTATATAAAAAGCAATTAATCTTTTACAGTTGCCTATCGCAAAATAACGTTAAAGCGTTCGTTAATTTGCGATAGGCAAATGTAAGATTAATAGTGCTTTTTATATAGTAGTATTACAAGTATAAAAATTGAACAAGGAAATTTTTGAAATGCCCTAAACATTTTACATCAATTTTTTATATTGCAAAATATATACCTTGATTCATAAGTCGCGAAAAGTTCAACTTTGATAGTAAAATGCAGACGTATTAACAGCATTTTTAATGTATAATCTTTAAAAGCAGTTTTAATATTCCATGAATTGAAAAATAATAGAAATTAAATTCAACAATTATGGTTGACTCAATAATATATTTGTTATATAATAAACAAGAACAGATGTTCGACATGTGCTGCGAGGAGGAAATTTAAATGTTGGAAAAGAAAAAAGCTTTGGAGATGGCGTTAGGTCAGATTGAAAAACAGTTCGGTAAAGGCGCCGTAATGAAATTGGGAGAAAGTACACACATGAATATTGAGGTAATACCAACTGGAGCGCTTGGTCTTGACATTGCGTTAGGTGTTGGCGGTGTACCCCGTGGAAGAATTGTTGAGGTCTATGGCCCTGAGTCATCAGGTAAAACAACAGTTGCTTTGCATATTGTTGCAGAAGCTCAGAAAGCAGGAGGCGAAGCTGCATTCATAGACGCAGAACATGCTCTTGACCCGGTATATGCTAAGAAATTAGGTGTTGACATAGATAATTTAATTGTATCTCAACCAGACACGGGCGAACAAGCTCTTGAAATTGCTGAAGCGCTGGTAAGAAGCGGCGCTATTGATGTAATAGTAATTGACTCTGTAGCAGCATTAGTTCCAAAAGCTGAAATAGATGGTGAAATGGGAGATGCTCATGTTGGGCTTCAAGCGAGACTTATGTCACAAGCATTAAGAAAACTTGCCGGAGTTATAAGCAAATCCAAAACAACCGCTATATTTATTAATCAGTTAAGAGAAAAAGTTGGCATAATGTTTGGAAACCCTGAGACAACTCCTGGTGGAAGGGCTTTGAAATTCTATGCTTCAGTAAGACTTGATGTCAGAAAGATTGAAACAATCAAGCAGGGCAGTGAGATGGTTGGAAACAGAACAAAAGTTAAAGTAGTAAAAAACAAAGTTGCGCCACCATTTAAAGAAGCAGAATTTGATATCGTATATGGCGAAGGAATATCAAGAGAAGGCAACATTTTGGATGTTGCGGTTAACCTTGATATAGTTAACAAGAGCGGAGCATGGTTCTCCTACAACGGGCAGAGAATAGGTCAGGGAAGAGAGAACTCAAAACAATTCCTTAAGGAAAATAAAGAACTTACAAAAGAATTAGAATCTAAGATCAGAGAAAGTTTCAGTATGACTGTGATTAAGAATTCAGAAAATAAAATTGAGACTGATGATGAAGATGAACTTGAAGAAGATAAATAAATTATAAGTTTTCATAAAGTTATTAGGGCGTTTCAAAAAAAGTTTTGTGCAAGTTTATATGACGAAAACCCATTATGGGAGTTTCAAAAAATTCCTTGTTCAAGTTTTGTATGATGAAAACCAATTATATCAAGTTTTTGAAACTCCCAGTTGACCAGTTTATTTTTTGATACTACCTATATCAAGTTTTTGAAATGACCAACTGACTAGTTATTTTTTTGATACTATCTTATTGACATAAGTCCTGATGATTTTGGATAATAAAATCAACAGCGTTTGATATTATTTTGAGCAAGAAATAATATAATTTTACACAAGAAACCTGCTAAAAAGCCTATGGATCTAGACATAGGCTTTTTATAAAGAATTTTTATATATGGGTGATGGTATGAAAATAATTTCGATTGAAAAAAATAAGAAAAATAAAGATAAAATTACTTTGTATATTGATGATAAGTATTACTTATCTATTCCTGAGGAGGAGTATATCAGATTAAACCTATACGAAAGAGAAGAAATAACTCCGGAAGAATTTGATTACATAAAAAACCAGGTTAATTTCCGTTATGCCAAATCTGCGGCTATAAAAAATCTATCTCTAAAATACAGATGTGAAAAGGAAGTGTATGATAACCTTAAGAACCAAGGTTTTGAAGAAAGTGATGTTATAAAAACCATAGATGAATTGAAGTCGATGGGATATATAAATGATATGATATATGCCCAAAAGTATATACATGATAGAACTAAATTAAAGCCTAAGTCCAAAAGAATGCTTAAATTTGAACTTAAAAACAAGGGTGTTCCGGAACATATTATTGATGAAGCTGTTGATGCAATGGACATTGATGAAGCTATAGTAGCAGAAGGTCTAGTAAGAAAAAAGTTCGGAAAGTATGATTTTAATGATGAAAAAGTAATAAAAAAAGTTTATTATTTCTTAAGACATAGAGGCTACAATTTTGAAATAATTGATGGTGTTATTAAGAAATTCAACAGTAATAAATAATAATTCTAATTAATTACTAATTATTAATTATTATTTATTATTTATTATTTATTATTAATAAAAGCTCTTATAAAATTATAAATAAAGACTCAAATCCCAATAATAGTCTATAAACAAATTTCTAAAAATCTATTGTTTTGTAGAGAACAATAATTTATGAAAAATTCATATGTTTTTTATTGAAATTTTCACTTCATAAAACTTATCTTAAATTGTATTATAAAATAAGACAATATATTACAAGATTCGTCATGAAATAATAAATTCTTACATACATGTCATAAAGGTAGAATATGGATATTGCATTAATATTGCTTTAAAATTGCAATGTTTTTCTATGTGTATACAACTATGGTTATATTTATAATAAGATAACGCATTATAAATAATAATCTTATGTACCATATTTTCTTTCAATAAGTTTATTAGGCTCGAAGTATAGGTCATTTTGTTTATGTAATAGGTTAGTTTTACAGATTGATATCTATAAAAAGCATACCTAATTTTATATAAATTTCTTAATATGGTCAGGTTAATATTAATGAAAAATAAATATATCCCGATAATAAGATTGATAATTAATTATAAAATTTTATCATTATTTACAGCAACTAGATTGATAGGATGAAATTTGTTGTTAAACTTAATAACATAACAAAATTTAATGCATAGATTATAATGAGGTACATAGATTAATATCATGTTCTTAATTAAAATTTTTAGTTCTAAAATGAAAATTACGATTAGTTATGGTGTCCAAATAACTAAAGACAATTAAATAAAAAGCTGTATGTTCAGTGATAAAATTACAAAATTAAATCACCTGACACGTGATTTTTGAATATAAATTGTGAAAAATATGTTTTTCACAATTTATAAAGATTAAAAACATATAGCGAGAGCATATTAAGGGAGGTGAACCAGAGCTTGTATTAACTGCATTTTTAATGTAAAATCTTTTTCGCAACATATATAGTAATAAAAAATTTGTGATTTATTAAAAAATATTAAATAGGTGATTATTATGGTCAAATCTAAACATGAAAAATATGTAACATTATCACAAAATGATAAGGATGTTCTAATGAGACACAGGTTGGATTTTGATATAACGTATAGAGCCAGCGCTTTAAATAAATTAAATCAGATTGCTGCAGATAAAAGAAATCAATCAAATAGAAACGCTGATAATGCGCATTGAGAACGATATTTAGATTTAAAATACAAGTTTTATATTTGATTGAATTATGAAGAAAATTAATCTGTTAATTACTCAACTTTCCCACATCATTAATATTCTTGCAGCCATATTCTCTCGAACATAAGCGCATTAAATTTATACTCAAATGTAGATAAATTTATAGCCTGTTTTACGGTTGCTTAATTTGAAGTGGGAAAGTTGAGTTAATAATAAATAACAGGTTGATTTTCTCCCATAATTCCTAATATATTATAAGATTATTATATAGATAATTAAAAAGTCATTAATTGTATCATTTAGAAATACAAAGTTATTTTCATAATTTTCACATTAAGATAAATAATAGAAAAACGATACGAAAAATTTAAAGTGGGTGATATTTTATGGAAGAAAGAAGAAAGAACATAAGATATAATATGGATGGCTATCCTGTATTGATTTCAGACAATGAGAATGACTGGGAAAAGGCAAACTTAGTCAATATATCTGGTACAGGCGCTAAAATAAAGTGTAATAGCTATTATCCATGCGACAGTCTGTATTTAGAGCTTCCTCGTCCATTTGTAAAGATTTTGGGTAGTTATTTCATAAGATGCGACATCATGTGGAGCAAATACTCAGATAATGAGGATGGCTATTGCGAGTATGGTGTAAGATTTGAAAAGCTTGAAATTGAAGATGAAAGATCTTTAAGTATGTCTGAATTAATTAAGAATTGTTAAAGCAATAATTAAAGGTACTATTATCTAATAAAGCTAATAAACTAATAACTAATAATGCTAATAATATCAAACTAATAAAGCTAATTAAACTGATAATTCCGATAAAACTAATAATGCTAATAAAACTGATGGTTTAAAGTGTTTTATTATTATAAGATGCTTTATTCCTTGACAATTTATTGGAAAAATAAATTAAAATATAAATAAGTAAAAAAAGTAGTATTATAAATGCTAAATTTTTACAAGAGTATATTAATGAATTATACCATTTGACAATTTTAATTTCTCCAGTATTTGCAAAAACCGATAAATCAAAAGTTAGATTACCAAGCAATTTTAATGCCGTAAATGAATATATGCAAGCTATAATTCCATGTAGACATTTGCCTATTAGATATGGCTTGATACTAAGATCAGACTTGGATATTATGCTTGATACTTGAGAATGTACAGATAAGCCTGCCCAACCAATAACCAAACTTGCAAATGAAAGCTTGCTTATGAGGGATAAGTCGGTTGCTTTAGAAATCATATTTGTCCCTGTCGTAATTTCAAAAAAACCGCATAATAAAGAATTAATAGTTTCTTTTGTCAAACCAATGGGAGAAAAAACATAAGATATTACTGTTGAAATATAATTTATAAAACCAGTATCGATCAGAAGGTTAATAACAACTGAAAAAAATATTATAAACCCGCCGATAGATAGCATTAAAAGTACTGAATTTCTAATAGCCTCGCCAAACAATTCTCCAAATGAATTGTTTTTTTTATCATTACCAAAAGCTTCTTTCTTAAATCTTTGCCAGTAACCGTTATTAGTTGAATTGTTTTTCATGTTTTTATTTGATTTAATGCTTTTGCTTCCATAAAACCTAAATATAATTCCTACAGTTAGTCCCGCAAGAATATGGCTTACGAGTAGAAATAACCCAATGCTAGGCATTTTGAACATACCTGTCGCAACTGCTCCGACAATAAAAAGAGGACCGGAGTTATTAGTGAATGAAAGCAGACGTTCCCCTTCAATTTTTGATACTTGACCTTTCTCTCTCAAAT